>NZ_QZFV01000105.1:0-43633 GCF_003600245.1 Amycolatopsis panacis | reverse complement strand
CTTTCGTGCAGCACCGCTTCAGCCACCTACTACATCAGGCGACCTCCAGCGCTCGTGGCACACAGGCTTTTACCAGGAACGCGTTGTCCTTCTCCAGCTCATTCACCTGGCGGCGCAGGCGCTGCAGTTCGGCCCGCTCGGCCGCCTCCAGGGGCTTGTCCCCGTGGACCTCGGCCGCGTCGATCCGGCGTCGTTCGTCTTTGACCCACTGGAAGGAAATCCGCTCCTACCAGAGCCAGCCCCATCGAACCGCAGCGTTAAACAGCCGACCGCTTCACTGACGTCGGCAGACGAGGTCGCGGAGCTCAGTGCGAACGTCATCGCGAGCATGACAATTCTCGCTATGCTCGTCGAGGGGTGACCGATGCTGGCTGGCCCCGCGGGTGCGGTGCGCGACCTTTAGATATGCAATTTCTTGTCAACGTACAGCAACTAATTGTTCTCCGACTAGATACGACCCGCAGCACGGAGTCGCCCTGCCTGTTTGATAGGTCTTAATCGATTGACAGCTTCAAAAGGTCTGGTCCGACCCACGCCCGTTGGACTGGAAAGACCAGCTCAGTCGTGTATCCGGCGAACACTAGCAGGGATCCACAGACTCGTTCCGGCTTCAGACAACCGGGACTTTCTTTGATCGTAGTCAGGTAGAACTCGCCGTACCGCGGCCCAGAATCTCGTTGTGTGATTAGGCTCATCGACGTGTGCTAGTTCATGCACAATCACATAGTCAATCAGGCTCGGGGAAAGCTGCATGATGGCCCAGTGCAGGTTCAACCGCTCGCCCTTCCCGAGCGATCCCCACCGATAGCCGAGGTCACGTACGTCGAGTTGCCGAGGCCGCGCTGCCATTTTGGCCGCCCACGGCTCGATACGCGCCGGCAGCCAGTGTAACGCCTCCTGCCGGTACCAGGCGATTAGCTCCTCGGCGCCACGGCCGGCCTCCGCCGACTCTCTCGACATTCGGAGCCACCCGTCCCGTAGCTGGACCTCGGGCTCGTCGCCAAGTCGCAAGCGATAATGACGGCCGAGCAGGTCGAATCCTTCGCCGGAGAGGAACTGCTTGGTGACCGGAGTGGCGACCAGCCGGTCTTTGTCGGCGAGCTTCCGATAAACCCAGGCTGCCCTCGCCCGCGCCCAATCCACCAACGCGGACAACTCCGCGTCCGCGGGCGCGCGCAGGACTAGGTCACCGTCCCGTTCGATGGTGATGCCAAAGGTCGACCGCGCCGCTGAGGCGCGCACCGCGAAGTCGAGCCCACCGACGCGGACTGTGAGAGGCAGGTTCGAGGAAGCGACCGGGATCATCGTCCCCCAGTAAACCTTGAGTGGTTGGCTCTGGCCAACTCCAACACGCTGGTCGACAGATCTTCGAGCCGGTCGAAGTCGAACAGGTCGTCTCCGGCGACATTGACGACAAGTCGGTCAAAGATCCGCATCCGCAGCTGGTCCTGTTTGAACGTGTTGCCCCAGAAGCCGACGAGCTGGATGTCCTGCCTGATGTGGAATATCACGTCGACTGTGGCAGCACGCACGGCGCTGTCTCTGTCCTCATCGAGAGCGCAGTCCTTGGTCAGACCTGTCACCGCACTACGCAGGAGGTCGTACAACGCCGCCTCCACCGGTGAAAACTCCCCGTCGCCAGCTTGGCGGCCCGCACGCGCCTCCTCGACAAGCGGCCACAGTGCCTGCACCAGCTCCTCCGCCTGGTCCTTCAGGTCTTGCAGGATTCTCTCCAATCGTTCGGAGAGCCGATCGTAGAACTCGGGATCCTCATCACGGTGTTGGTCGATGTGATGCCGGATCGCGTGTTCCATCTCGGAGGCCCTGGCCCGCGCATTGGTCATGGCGCACACCTTGCGATCGAAGTCGGCCGCAGTGACGGAGACCGGTGGAATCGTCTGGTCGACTCCATGTGCAATCACGTAGTCATCGATGAGCTGGCGTACCTTCGCGCCGTACAGCGAAACGTCGAAGCCATTCAGATCGCGGTAGCGGTTGCGGGCCTGACGCTGGATGTTGCCGAACGTCTTGAACGGCACGATGTGCGGCTTGGCATCCAGTCGCGGGAGCACGATCTCCATCGTCTCGGCGAATTGCTTGAGCGCGTCCTCGAACTCGGTGCGCAGCTTCTCGTCTTCAAGTAGCTGAACACATTTCTCGATGTCGTCCGGCGTGTCAAAACTCGTCACGCCCCGCTCAGCGAACAGCTTTCTGACGATGTGTTCCCGTTCACGCAACTTCGGGATCTGCTCACGGATGTCGGCCAGCACACCTTCAAGATCATCACGTGCATAGGCGGCCAAGGCGGCCCGCAGGTTGTTAGCAACCCCGAAGAAGTCGATGACATAGCCGGCCCGTTTGCCCTTGCGCGACCGGTTCACCCTAGCGATCGCCTGGAGCAGCTCGGCTTCCTTGATGTGCCGATCCAAGTAGAGCACCTGCTCTACAGGCGCGTCGAAACCGGTCAACAGCATGGACTTGACGAGCAGGAACGCCACCGGTGATGTCTTCTCCGGATCGCTGTTGCCGCCGGTGGGCAACGGCTTCTTGAAGTCCTGGATGGCTTGATTCTGCCGCGGCTTGTTGGTCCAGCGCGACAGTTCCGCCTCATCGTTGTGCTGGCCAGAGATGACCGGTACGAAGTCGAGCCGCGCGATGAGGTCGCGGTGACGCCATCCCCGGACCAGTCGGGCGGTCGGACCGCCGCGTAGGGCGTAGTCCTCGGCTGCCTTGGCAGTGCGCATACCGGGCGGGAGGCTGTCGAGCTGTGCCAGCAGTTCTCGTTGCGCCTTCTGAAATGCCCCGCGGTAGCGCACCGTCGCTGTCCTGCTAGTCGCCACTACCTGCGCTTTGAAGCGGTTGGGCAGGATTGTGTCCACATAGTGCGCGAGCATGTTGCGGGCCTTGGCCTCGATCAGGTTGGGCGCCTCCAGCACGTGGCCCTTAGTCGCCCAACGCTGCTTGATCCGCTCCAATTCTTCTGGAGTGCGCTCAACGAACATATCGTCGAACAGCTCGTCTAGATCATCATGATCGCGTACCGAGCCACGTGTCGTTCTGCCTTCATACAGAATAGGTACCGTCGCACCGTCCTCTTCGGACTGCTTGATGGTGTACCTGTCGATATAGGTGCCAAAAATGTCCAGGGTCTTCTTCCGCTTGCCCATGATGATCGGCGTGCCGGTGAAACCGATTCGTGCACAGTTAGGCAGCGCGGTCAGCAGGCTCATGTGCAGGTCGCTACCGTGGGACCGGTGCGCCTCATCGACAAGCACCAGGATGTTGTGATCAGTGTTGAGCTCACCGAGATCGGCGAACTGCTTGGTGAGTTCAGCGGCTTCGGCGGCTTTCTCCTGCTTGGTCGAGCCATCTGGGTCGCGGTGCTTCTGGATCATCGCGAAGACCAGGTCCTTGCCCTTCCGGGCTAGGTGTCTCTTGAGATCCTTGACGTTCTTGGCAACCTCAACCGTCTCGTCGGCGAGCTCCGCGGTATCGCTGAGCTGCTGTTGAAGCTGTGCGCGGTCGGTGATCACCACGACCTTGAAAGATCTCAGCGCGGGATCGCTGCGCATTGCCTTGATCAGGAAGACCATGGTCAGGCTCTTACCGGAGCCCTGGGTGTGCCAAATGATGCCGCCGCGTCCGTCATCAACCCCGGGCGCTTTGGGCTGGCCGGTTTTGAGCCGCTCGATGGCTCGGCGAACCGCCCGGTACTGCTGATAGCGGGCGACTACCTTGATGGTCTGGCCGTCATCGGTTTGAGTGAATAGCGTGCAGTGCCGGATGAGGTCGAGCAACCGCTCTGGCCTCAGCATACCCGCGGTGATCTGCTCCTGGAGGGAAAAGGGCGTTGCGTGGCTGACCTCGGCGCTCACCTCGTCCTCCGTCGCCGGTTCGATGGTCTTCCACTGTGCGTAGTGGTTCGGCGCCGCGGTGATCGTGCCGGCCCGAGCGTCGTCGAAACAAGTGCCGATCATGAGCTGGTTGGTATGGAACAGCCGCTCGTTACCCTCTGTGATGTCCCCACGTCGATTGGCGTACCGCCGCAGCTGGTCGATGGCGTGCATGAGCGGGTCGGTAACCTGCCCCGCCTTGGCCTCGATCACCACCAGGGGAATGCCGTTCACGAACAACACCAGATCAGGGATGATGGCCTTCCGGTTGTTTGCGGGCAACTGCACGCGGAACTGGTCCATCACCACGAAGTCGTTGCGTTCCGGATGTTCCCAGTCGATGTAGTCGACACGCACCTGCCGCTGCCGGGCACCACTGGGCGGCGCGACCTCGATGCCACCAATCAGCAGGGCCGTCAGCTCCTGGTTGATCTCCAGCAGGTCCCGCCCCGCCGGTCGTTGCAAAGCGCCCACCATCTGCGAGATGCGGGCATCATCCAGCCATGGCTCCCCGTCCGCGCCAAGGTTGATCTTGCGGAGTGCTGCCCGCAGCCGGCGTTCGAGCAGCACATCCCGTGTCGAGTCACGCTCAAGATACCTCCCGGCGACCCTGCGGCTCTCGACATGCTGCCATTGCATCGCCACCAGCTGCTCGATGAGCGGCAGCTCGGCCACCATGCGTTCGGACAGCGGCTTGTTAGACGCCATGCAACCTCCCTGTTACCTGAACATGGTGCAGGAAAATCATCGATTGGGTGAGTGCTTTCCACTACGACTTGGCAAGAAATTACTGGCGGTCCGTCAACAATGTAGTTGATCACTCAACCTGATTCTTCGACAAGGGCCCAGACCTGCTTCAGCAGCAGATCGGCCTGGATGCCCGCAGGGAGCTGTCACGGCGATGGAAGATCCCTGCCAGCACATCGTCGGCATTTCGCAGCTTGAGCACGAACCGGTGCGCGTTCAGCAGGTCACGAGCCGATTTGGCGACTCCGCCCCACACTACGAGTAGCCCAGGTCGGCCTTCTGCCCAGAGACCGCGCCGAGCAGCTGTTGTACCACGGGACTGCCGACCTGAGTGGTGCCGGATTTGGCCAATACGACAAGTCTCGGCGCGTCCAATCTCAGCAGACCGGTACCTGCAAGATTGTCAATGCCGCCGTCCGCACCTCCCAGCGAGGCGTCGCGTGAATCCCTGCGCCCGCAGAATCGCTGCGATGAGCGCGGTCAGCCGGTGACCGGTGAACACCTCGCCAACCTTGGCAGTGGCCTGATCGCGGGCGTACCGCTCGATATCAAATATCCGAAGACGATTCACCTTCGGTAGCGTCGTCGCTGACGGAACTCTTGGGTCGCGACCCTGTCGGCTTCTCCACAGGGACGAGCTTCGCCCTAGGATCACGCTTGGTCCATAGCAACTCGGCGGTGCGCCGCGTCCCGTCGTCTTGGTGAGATCTCACAGATGGTCGAGAACGCACCGAGTGTGCGTAACCGGTCCTGCTTGATGACGGTTCTCGACACATCGGTAACAACCCACTCAACCGGACAAATATGGTGACGCTCCGGATCAGGCTCATCGAGATGCACGCAGTCGCCGAGAATACAGCCAATAGCGAGTTCTAGGCCCGGCCTCAGCGACATGACCACGAGGTTATTTTTTACATGACACCGCGCAGCGCCCACAACTGGCTAGTGAAAGTACGAAAACGCGGCTTCCTTCAACGTCGGCAGGCCTGCACGAGAACAACAGCGACGAGTTCCTGACCGTGCGCGTCGGCCAGGTTATCCACTTCACCGGACCCACCGCCGGTATAGCCTTTGTCGAGCGCTCACCCGATTCCGCTCACCCGCCTTACCGGAACACGCTACCCAGGCCGCGTGCATTTCTCCTTTACCGTGATCTCACCATGCCGCAGCAGACAGAAGGGTCAATTGCCAGGGCTCGGACCTAGTCGGATCGGCTTCACTGCACGGCGCGATCTTGCATACCTGTCTAACAGTTCACGCGCAAACAGGGCCTCGTAAGAGCTGTTCACGCAAACCGTTCCTTATCGGCTGCACCAACCGACCTTGACCCAGGCGCGCTTTTTCCGTCCTGACGTGTCAGGGCGATTCACCACTTCTGGTCGGCCCATGACGATCAAACTTTTACTCGCACCCGCCCAGTCAGCAAGTCCCGCATCAAACCGAGTTTCAGCCGTCGAAGCTTGGTCAGATCATGCATTTCAGCGATAATCCGATCGTCGGCAGCGCCAAGAATAGACATGATTCTGCGCTGTTCGTTGATCGATGGCACAGGAAGTTCAAGGTTCCTAAATTGATTCAGGTGTATATGCTTCAGTCCGCTGCCAGAAGATTGCGAACCCAGCTGACGATAGAAATACTCACTAACAAAGAATAATGCAATAAACTCTGGCATCACCACTGTCGGCCGAGGCCTGAGCATTGCAACGGAAACAAAGATACTAAAAGCCCCATGCTGTTTGCCAACGACCCGAGCAACGCCAAGCGTTCCATCCTTCGAAACAAGGACGTCACCCGGCCGAGGGTCGGCACGGACGGAAAACGCCCTATGATCACTTGCTGTGATATAGCGACACGGACTAAGTGAGATGCCGCGAGTACGCGTCAGGTTCTCCACCGTAACAAATGGAACACCTTTCTCAACATATCGCGGCGTGGCATGGACCCCATCGACGATCTTGGTTGTTAACTGCCCAAGGGTAAGGAGGCGCCAATCCTCTTGAGCGGATTCGAAAGACAATAGATTATTGAGAAGGCCCTGCTTAGCCTGCTCAAGCTTCGCGATCATCCGCTCGGTGGAGCGGATCGACTCATCGACCGCGTCGAGAATGTCTGCAATCTTCCGTTGCTTATCGAGGGATGGAACCGGTACTGAATACCGGAGAACATCGGACTCATTCACGGCAGGATAGTTGGATCCAGCTTCAAATTTTCGAGACTCGCGTTTAACTATATCGCTCATTATGAGATGGTAAATGTAGCGGGAGTGCGAGCGAGAATTCGACCTCAAGACCGCAAAGCCGGTGGAAGCAACACAGGTTTCGTCAGTGTCGACATAGGCATGGGAGCACAGTGCAGGCCGGACGGTTCCGTAAAGAATGTCGCCACGTCTAACCAGTCGCCTGGCCCGGCTTGGAGCTGAACGAAACGAAAATCTGCCAACAGCAGGCCAGTTGATCGATCCCCTGTCAACAGATCCTAGATCAATGTATTTGAATACGAATTCCGGAGGAGTTCTTGCACTCAACAGGTCAGGACTTGGGTCTACCAGGTCCCTAATCTCACCAATACTATTCATAGCCAAGCTCCCGGAGAAAAAGGTTGAGCTTCATGGCTGCAGCGTCGCGATCAGCTTCGATCTCGTGAAGCGGTACCGTGTACTTCTCTGCCCAGTTCTCCAAAGCAGTTGCGATTCTACGACGCTGGGATACAACCTGCACGTCAAGATGCACGGATACCTCATTTCGGAGGACGGCCAGTATGAGGTCGCGTTCAGCCTCTCGACCGAGAATTTCGCGGGCCATACTCAGGCTTCCAGGGAAGCCCTGGCGGATGGCCTTCCACTTCTTTCTGGCGGCGGTCAGCTCTTTCTTGCGTTTCGCCAATTCAGCGTCGGAGACAGCGAGTTCGGCGGGTTCATCTTCGTCGTCCCCGGCGGCGCCCGATGCTTCCTTGACCTTGGCTTCGATTTCGGCGCGGGCAGCTTCGGCGTCGGCCAACTCGCGGAGAAAGTCTGGCACTAGGAACGGGACCAGTTTGTGATTAAAGGGATCGAGTTTGGATTCGGTGTCCTCGAAGCCATAGAGCACCGTGTCGATCCAGGCGTCAATCAGGCCGCCGAAGCCGCTGGTGGCCAGGGTACGCAGGTCGTATTGGACGCCGTCCCACCAGCGGACGATCACGCCGGCTGTCTGGTAGTGGTCGAGCAGGCCGACCGGTTCAATCGTCTCTGCGAAGGCGTCGAGTAGTTCACGGCGGGCGAGCATCAGTTGCTTAGTCTCGGGCAACCGCTCCAGGACCATGACGTGCTGGCCCCACCACTTGTCCATGGCCGCGTGTAGTTCGGCCTCGCGAGTCTGCACACCGACGCTCGACTCGACGATGTCCTTCAGGTCCGTCTTGGACAATCCGTCGGCGAAGTCAAGGTAGTCGGCGTCGCGGTCAACGAAGACTCGCTCACAGGGGTCGAAGCCGTGGGCAGTGAACAGCTTGGCCTTCGCAGCTACCTCGGTCCGGGGGACGCCGCCGTGAAGGTGGGCACGAACGTCATGGGGTTCCGGGGGCGGGGCGTTGTCGGCGTATCGGCGGATGTTGAGGTTGTCGTCGTTCTCCCTCAACTCCTCGCGGGTGACGACCTTGGCGTAGCCCGGGATATCCTTGAACGCCTCATACGCGGTGACGATCTTCTCTGCATGTTCGGGGAGCAAGTGGTTCTGGGCGCGGCCGGCGACGAATTCGGCGTCGGCGTTTATGAACAGGACTTTGCCCGTCTTCTCCGCGGGTTTCGAACCGGGAGAACGGAACACGATGACACAGGCGGGGATACCGGTGCCGTAGAACAGGTTCGACGCAAGACCGATCACGGCTTCGATCGCGTCGTCGTCTAGCAGCTTGGTGCGGATCTCCCGTTCAGGGCCCCCACGGAAGAGCACACCGTGCGGCATGACGGTGGCGCCGATACCGTCGCTCTTCAGCACTGTGACCATGTGCTGGACGAACATCAGGTCGGCCTTCTTGCTGCCCTCGGGCACTGTGCCCCAGCGGTACCGGTGCGGGAACCGCATGCCATCGGTGAAGAAGTTGATCGAGAACGGCGGGTTCGAGAGCACCCGATCGAAGTGCTCCAGTTCGCCGCCCTTGGTGTGCATCGGCTCGGTGAGGGTGTCACCGTTGCGGATATCGGCGTCCGCGATACCGTGCAGCAACAAGTTCATCTTGGAAATCGACCAGACACCGCCGTTGTACTCCTGGCCACACAGCCGCAGGTCGCGGGAGTTGCCGCCGTGTTCCTCGACGTAGTCCTTGGAGAAGATCAGCATGCCACCGGAGCCGGAACACGGATCGTAGATCGACTTCCCAGCTTCGGGCTTGACCAGCCGCACCATCATTCGCACTACGGAACGCGGGGTGTAGAACTCGCCACCCTTCTTGCCTGCGGAGTCAGCGAACTCGCCGATGAGATACTCATACGCCGCGCCGAGCAGGTCGGGGAACTCGAAGTCCTCGTTACGCAGCCGATAGTTGCCGAAGTGCTTGATCAGTTCTCGCAGCTTCTTGTCCGGCAGTGTGCTCTGACCGACCTTGCGGGTGAAATCGATGTGCTGCACCACACCCTCCAGCGCGTGGTTCTCCTCCTCTAGCCGCTGCAACGCGATGTTCAGGCCGTCGCCCACCCGGTTGTGCACCTCGTCGCGCAGGTACTGCCACCTCGCCTCGTCCGGCACGAAGAACGCGCCGTGGTAGAAGCTCTTGACGTACGCCCGGCGCTCTGCCTCTTCCTTGCTCACACCTTCGGCGAGCTGCCGCTTGACCACCTGCTCGCGGGCGGCTTCGAACTGGTCGGAGGCTCGCTTCAGGAAGAGCATCCCGAAGATGTACTCCTTGAACTCCGAGGCATCCATCTTGCCTCGAAGGATGTCGGCCGCAGCGAACAAGTGCCGCTCCAGCTGCGGTAACGTCAGCTTACGCACTCCAACCCCGTCCTAGTTATTGATCTTGCGTCAGTGAGCGTAAGGATGACCACCGACAATCCGCGCGACTGCCGCGTGCGGTGAGAGACCTACGACCCTAGCGACCCCGTGGCGATGCGACGACACATGGTCGGTATTCCGGCGCGTAATCATACTGGCGTGTCGTTGATCGTGTAGGCCACGTCTTGAAAGGAAGTCGTCGAAGGAAACTCTTGCAGAGGTACCTTGTCGAAGGTCCGATGATCGCGATCCTGAGGGTACCGCTACCACTCATAGGCGTTCGCGCGCGGATGACCACGTCTGTGGACCCTAGGGGAGCCTATTCGAACCCCGGACCGCTCAATGCAACCGAACGGGGTCCCGGAGCTCGGCCCCGGAGGACACGCGGAACAGAAAAAGCTCGCGCTCTATGCGAGCGCGAGCCTGCCATCTGTGGAGCTGAGGGGAATCGAACCCCTGACCTTCTCGATGCGAACGAGACGCGCTACCAACTGCGCTACAGCCCCTAGGAGCACAAGGCCCCGTGTTCAGTGCTCGTAGAGCGTATCAGTGGCCCAGAGAAGCACAGAACACGGGGGTCACTCTCCGACGGCTCGGCGGTACGGGCCGCCCATGCCGGGTTCGTCGAGTTCCTCGAAGGCCGGGTCCTCGTCGTCCAGAGCGACCACCACGGCCTGGCGGCGGACGCGGGACATCGGCGAGGGCTTGCGTTCCACGATCTCGCGCGGGGCCGGGGCGACGACCTCCACGTCGTCTTCGGGCTCGTCCCGGTCATCGGCGACGGGTTTGGCGGTCGAACGGGCAGCAGACGGCTTGGCCGAGTCGGGGCGCCGCGCCGGGCCGGTGGTCGCGTAGCGGGCCATCCGGCGTTCGCGGATCTCGCCCTCGATGCGGACCTGGCGGCGCAAGTAGATCAGGTAGCCGATCAGGGCGAGGTCGACCGCGCCGTGTGCCCACCAGGCCAGAGAGAACATGAATCCAGCGATCACGGCCGTGAGGATGGCCAGGATCAGCAGGATCACGACCACCCGCTGACGGAAGGCGTACTTCGCACGGGCGGCGATCTCGGCTGCTTCCGGATCGAAGCCGCCGCGGCCGGGCCGGTAGCTGCGCGGTTCGCGCTTGGACTCGGCACGCCCGGACTCGGCCCGTTCCGCGCGCGCGGGCTGCGGCAACGGTTCCACCGCTGGTGCCGGCTCCTCGTCAAGGTCGGCATCGAGTTCCGACTCGAGTTCCGCGAGATCGTCTTCGACCGACGGCTGCACACTGTCGGACACGGCGTGTTCCTCCTGTCCTTCGCTGCGAGCGCTCCCGCTGCGCACCACCCGTGCGGCCAGTGCCGAGGAAGGCGTCCTTGCGACCTGCTGGCGCTTGCGGGCCACCATGGGCACGAGAACCACGAGCCACGCCGCGGCCAGTGCAACGATGATCAGCGAACTGGGCATCTCCCGTCACCTCCCCCGATCCTCTGCTGTAGTCACGCTAGCCACAACAGTCACACAGGGGTCGCAGACTCGCCGGGTTCGATCACGAAAATGCATCACCGCATTAGGTGAATCTCACATGATGTGGTAACGCGTGTTCGGAGGTCGACGCGGAGTCACCATCAGGCCCGTTCGGCACGCCCCGTGGTGAGCAGCCGCGAGACCAGGCCATCCCCCGTCTCCTCTTTCGTCACGGCGAAGCACAGGTGGTCCCGCCAGTCGCCTGCCACGTCCAGATAGCGTTCGAACAAGCCTTCCTGCCGGTAACCTGCCTTGCTCAGTACCCGCAGGCTGGCGTTGTTCTCCGGACGCACGGTCGCCTCCAGCCGGTGCAGCCCGGCCGAATCGAAGGCGTGATCCGTCACGAGTGCCACCGCGGCGGTCGCCACCCCGCCGCGCACGATCTCCGAAGAAACCCAGTACCCGATCCAGGCCGAGCGCAATGCCGCACGAATGACGTTACCCACGGTGATCTGCCCGGCGAATTTTCCGTCGACCGTGATCGTGAACGGAAGGCACTGCCCGCGCCTGGCCAGCCCCCGCAACGCGGCCCATTGCGAAGGCCACGACCAGAACGCATTGCGGTCCGACCACTGTCCGATACCGGTCGGCTCCCACTGCTCCAGGTGTCCCCGGTCGCGCAGCCGGACGCGGCTCCAGTCCGCCGCGTCACGCAACCGCACCGGCCGCACCGCGACGACCCCGGCCGGGACGCGCAGCGGGCCTAGCCGTGCGGGCCAGCCGGGATGGCGGCTTTCCACCGGGTAGGCGAGTGCGGCCACGAACCGAGCCCGTTACGCGCGCTGCGCGAGGAACGTGACCTTCACCTGTTCGCCCGCGGCGACCTCGGTGAGATCCTCGTCCACGGTGATCAGGCAGTTCGCCTCGGCGAGCGAGGCGAGCAGGTGCGCGCCGGAGGTGCCGAGCGGCTGCACCAGGTACTCGCCGTTGGCCTCGTCGCGCAGCAGCTGCCCGCGCAGGTAGCCCCGCCGTCCCTTGGTCGAGGTGACCGGCGACAGCAGGCGCGCGCCGACAACGCGACGGTGCGGGTTGCGCGTCCCGCGGGCGGCCCTGATCAGCGGCCGCACGAGCACCTCGAACACCACGAGCGCGCTCATCGGGTTGCCCGGGATCAGGAAGGTCGGCACCGAATCCGGGCCGAGACGGCCGAATCCCTGCACGGAGCCGGGGTGCATGGCGACCCGGGTCAGATCGATGTGCCCGAGGTCGGACAGCGCCGCGTGCACCTCGTCCCCGGACGTCCCGCCTGCCCCGCCCGCGACCACCACGATCTCGGACATCAGCAGCCTGCCCTCGACGACCTCGCGCAGCCGCTTCGGGTCCCCCGGCACGATGCCGACCCGGCTCACCTCGGCGCCGGCGTCCCGCGCGGCCGCCGCCAGCGCATAGGAGTTGACGTCGTATACCTGGCCGACCGACGGGGTGCGATCGACGTCCACCAGCTCGTCGCCGACGGACACGATCGACACCCGCGGGCGCGGATAGACCAGCACCTTTGCCCGGCCGACGGCGGCAAGCAGGCCCACCTGGGCGGACCCGATCGTGTCCCCCTTGCGCACGGCGACGTCGCCGATCTGGACGTCCTCGCCGGCACGGCGCACGTAGCCCGCCGACGGCACCGAGCGGTGCACGGTGACTTTGGCCTGGTGCCCGTCGGTATAGGCGGTGGGGATCACCGCGTCGGCGAGTGTGGGCAGCGGCGCGCCGGTGTCCACGCGCACCGCCTGCCCCGGCTGCAACCGCCGAGGCTGCCGCGAGCCGGCCGGGATCTCGCCGACCACTGGCAGCTGCACAGGCTCCTCACCGGCGGCACGCACATCGACGCTTCGTACCGCGTACCCGTCCACAGCGGCCTGGTCGAACCCGGGCAGCGCGTGCTCAGCGACGACTTCTTCCGCACACAGCAAGCCTTGCGCTTCGGAGATAGCCACCCGAACCGGCTGAGGTCGTACCGCCGCGTCCAGGGTCAGCGCGATCTGCGCGTCGACAGAACGGAACTCCGCGTTCGAATCGTCGGCCTCGTCCGTCGGCGCCACCGTCAACGGAGTCACGTTCGGCGGGGTCACGTTCGGCGAGGCGGCTTCGGGCGGAGTGACGTCAGCCGCGGTGGTCTCTGGCGTTTCCGTCATGAGCGTTCGTTCCCGATCCGGTCGGTCAGCCAGGTGCGCAGCGCCGGTCCGTAGGTCGGGTCCTCGAGCGCAAAATCGACGGCTGCACGCAGGAAACCGCCCGGATTCCCGAGGTCGTGCCTGCCCCCGTGATGCACCACCACGTGCACCGGATGACCCTCCCGGATCAGCAGTGCGACGGCATCGGTCAGCTGCAGTTCGCCGCCGGCACCCGGTTCGATCCGCCGAAGCGCGTCGAAGATCGCCCGGTCAAGCAAGTAGCGGCCGGCCGCGGCGAAGGTCGACGGAGCGTCCTCCGGCTTCGGCTTCTCGACCATCCCGTGCACCTGTTTGACGTCCGGGTCATCGGTCTCGGAGACGTCGAAGACGCCGTACGGCGAAATCTCCGCTTTCGGGATGTCGAACGCACAGAGCACGCTGCCGCCATACCTGGCCCGCACAGCCGCCATCCGCTCGAGCACACCGGCCGGCAGGACCAGATCGTCCGGCAGCAGCACCGCGACCGCGGCGTCCTCGTCGGTCAGGTTCGGCTCGGCCTGCGCCACCGCGTGCCCGAGCCCGAGCGCCTGCTCCTGGATGGCGATCTCGACGTCCAGCAGCCCTGGCCCGCGCCGCACCTTCTCCAGCAGTTCGGTCTTGCCCTTGTCCTCGAGGGTCCGCTCCAGCTCCGGCTGCGCCTCGAAGTAGCGGACGACCGCTTCCTTTCCGGGCGAGGTCACGATCACCAGCCGTTTCGCCCCGGCGCTCGCCGCCTCGGTGGCGACGATCTCGATCCCGGGTGTGTCGACCACCGGCAGCAGCTCTTTCGGCACCGCCTTCGTGGCCGGCAGGAAGCGCGTGCCGAGGCCGGCGGCCGGCACGATGGCGGTTCTGAACGTCTGAGTGGATTCGGCGCCCGTCATGGGCGCAAAGCCTAACCTGGTCCCATGCACGAGCCGGGCAATGAGCACCTGAGCAAGGCGGAGTGGCGAGCCCGGGTTCTCCGTGCCCGCGCCGAGGTGCCCCCCCAGCAGCACGCCCGGGAAGCCGCCGCGCTGGCTGCCGCGGCCGCGGCGATCCGCGCCGAAACCGTGTGCGCGTACCTGCCCTTCGGCACCGAGCCGGGTCTGCTGTCCCTGGTCGAAGCGCTCTCCGGGACCGGTGCCCGGGTACTGTTGCCGGTCATCCGGCCCACGCCCGGACCGCTCGATTGGGCCACCTACACCGGGCCGGACGACCTCGCGCCGGGTCCGCTGCGCGGCATCCTCGAACCGGCCGGACCGCGGCTGGGATCGGACGCGGTCGCCGCGGCGGAGGTGATCCTCGTACCGGCGCTCGCGGTCGATCGGCGGGGAGTGCGGCTCGGCCGCGGCGCGGGCCACTACGATCGCTCCCTGGGCACCGCCACCGCGGATCTCCTGGCGGTCGTGCGGACCGAGGAGCTGGTGGACCTCCTGCCCGGGGAGCCCCACGACGTGCCGATGGCCGCGGCGCTGACCCCGGACGGCCTGGTCCGGCTGCCCGCCCCGTGATGTGAGCAAGGGGCAATTGCGCTGGGGAATGCCATCCAGCACAATTGGGTTAGCACTCTGGTAGGTCGAGTGCCAGTGCATGAAGGAGCTGTCTGTGCCCACGTACCAGTACGCCTGCAAGGAATGCGACCACCGCTTCGAGGCTGTGCAGTCCTTCTCCGACGCCAGCCTGACGGTCTGCCCGCAGTGCTCCGGCGTGCTGCGCAAGGTCTTCAGTTCGGTCGGTGTGGTCTTCAAGGGCAGCGGCTTCTATCGCACGGACTCGCGTGATTCGGGCAAGTCCACCACCACCTCGAACTCTTCGAACTCCACGAAGAGCGAGACCAGCAAGTCTGATTCGTCTGCATCCAGTTCTTCCTCCTCGTCTTCGGATTCGGCCGGTTCGTCCACTCCGGCCTCGGCTTCATCTTCCTCCTCGAGCACGAGCAGCACCTCCTCCGTGGCCTCCTGAGCCCCGGGTTATCCACAAGGGGGCAGTTGTCCACAGGCGCGTGGTCCGGCCCTTTCCACCGGCCCGGACCGTGCCTAACGTCGGATTCGTGCGGCACCCCGCCGCACGTGAACCGATGAGGGGACGACCGTGGACACCTTGCTCAGCCGCTTTCCCGCGTTGCCCGGCCTGCGCTGGTTGCGCGGCCCACGGGGTCGGCTGATCCGCCGATTCGCGGCGCTGGCGTTACTGCTGGCCGGTCTGGTCCTGATGGTTCTGCCGCCGGTTGCCCGCGGCGCGCCGGCGACCACCACGGTGGTGGCCGCGCGAGATCTTCCGGCCGGCGCGGTCCTGCGCTCCGCCGACCTGCGGCTCCTGGCGATGCCTGACGACGTCCGCCCCACTGGCGCGCTGTCCGCGCCGGAAGCCGCCGTCGGCCGGCTGCTGTCCGGTGCGGCGCGGGCCGGAGAACCGATCACGGACGCCCGGCTGCTCGGCACCGATCTCCCCGCCACGGGTGAACCGGGCGCGGTCACCGTGGCCGTCCGGCTGGCCGATGCAGGCGTCGCGGAGCTGCTCCGACCAGGGCAACATGTCGACGTCGTGGCGCGCGGCAACGCCGGAAACCCGACGTCTGTGCTGGCCAGCGGGGCCACGGTGGTCGCCGTGCACCGGTCCGGCGAAGCCGGGAGCCGCGCCCTCGGGCCGAAGGAACAGGGTCCGCTGGTGCTGCTCGCGTTGCCGGAACGGATCGCCACGCAGGTTGCAGCCTCTTCGTTGGAGCAGCCGGTAGCAGTTACTCTCCGCTAACCCTTCCCTGTTCCGACGGGCGATGGCTGCCGAAGTCGGTCCGGCCCCGTCCCGAATACCCCTGGAGTGGCAGTGCTGAAAGGCTTCAAGGACTTCCTGATGCGCGGCAACGTCGTCGACCTCGCGGTCGCGGTCGTCATCGGCGCCGCGTTCACGACGATCGTCACAGCGTTCACCAACGGCCTGATCAAGCCGCTGATCAACGCCATCGGTGGTTCGGAAGCTGCGCAAGGCCTCGGCTTCCGGATCCTCGACGCCAACGGCGCCACCTTCATGGACTTCGGTGGCGTGATCAACGCGGCGATCAACTTCGTGATCGTCGCGGCGGTGGTCTACTTCGCGATCGTGTTGCCGGTGAAGCACCTGCAGGAGCGGCGCAAGCGCGGCCAGGAAGCCGGGCCGGCGGAGCCGACGGACACCGAGTTGCTCACCGAGATCCGTGACCTGCTGCGTGCGCAGGCCCACGGCTCCGCCCGCTCCGGCGGATGAAGGTCACCGATCATGGTGCGGCGGCCGGTTCTCGAGATACCAGGAGTCCGGGGTGTCCCGGTCCCGGCCGCGCTCATCGGAGGTGGTCTCCGGAAGGACGTCCCCGAAGACCTCGTCCAGCCGCCTGCGGCGTTGCACCTCACTCACCTGTGGGCGTCGTTCCTCGTGCGGCATTTCTCCATGGTCTCACCAGCTGTTTGACAACTACAGAGTGATTGCGTACCCGGCCGGCCGATGGTCAGACCTCTTCGAGCCCGGAAAGCTCGTCGATCACGTGCGGCACCAGCGAGGACAGCGTGGCCATGCCATCGCGCACCGCGGCACGCGAGCCGGCCAGGTTGACCACCAGGGTGCTGCCGGAGACACCGGCGAGGCCGCGTGAGATGCCGGCGTCCACCGCCCCAGCGGCGAGCCCGGACGCGCGCAGCGCCTCGCCGATACCCGGGATCGGCCGGTCCAGCACGCCGGCCGTGGCATCAGGAGTGCGGTCGCGCGGGGACACCCCGGTACCGCCGACGGTGATCACCAGGTCGGCGCCACCGATCACCGCGGTGTTGAGCGCGTTGCGGATGCCCGCGGTCTCGGCCTCGACCACTACTACGCCATCGACGATGAACCCGGCTTCTTCGAGCAGCTCGGTGACGAGCGGTCCGGTCGTGTCCTCGTGCTCGCCATGCGCGACCCGGTCGTCCACAATCACCACGAGTGCCCGGCCCAGCCGCTGTGCGCTCCGTTCCATACCGACACCGTATCCGGTTTCGGGCCTGCTCCGCCCCTGCGGGCCCGGCCATTCGGCGGAGGCCGGGCGGCTGGGCCGCCCGGGGTCGTCGCTCGGCGACGTCTGATGCCCTCGGTCACGGGCCTGCCGCCAGCACGGCGCCCCGGCAGTCCGATGTGGACGCCGGTCGATTTCGAGTCGGGATGCGGGCGATGCCGGTCCACGCTGAGCTGGCTATTGGCCCTTACCTCGCAACGAAACTGGCGCAGGAATAGCTACCGGGCATCGAAGTTGGACAAGCCGGTGTGGTGCTTGGGTGGCGCCATTGGCAGGCCATGCCGCTCCGGCATGGCCGGAACGACATCGGCACGATCTTGCGGCTGACGTACCGGAACAGGCCACCGAAACCCCCCGGGCGAAGCGGAATGGCCGACCAGAGGGTTTCGGCCGGATCGGGAATTTTTCCGCAGATCCGGTGTTTGAGACCTCGAGCGGCGGGGCAGTTCACCGCCACGGAGAGGCTTTCCGTGCCGAGTCGGAGGCGGTACGGAGAGCCTCTCCGCGTGTCTGTGTCTCCGCGTGTCTGTGTCTCAGCGCAGGTCTCGCGGCGCCTCGCTCGCCGGAAAAGCCACGCGCGACCGGGCCGGATTCCGCCTGGTCGCGCGTTGCCTTCGAGGGTCCGGCCCTGCCCAGGAGGTCGAGCCGTGGTTGGTCTCGGCCGCGACACGGCGGCCGAGCGTTTCGGTTAGTTCACCGGCACCGGCTGGCCGCCCAGGGTGACCTCGACGGTGCGTCCGCCGGCCAGGGTGAAGGTGGCCTTCTCGTCCGGGGCACGGGTGCGGATCGCGGCGACGAGCGTGTCCGCGCTGTCGATGACGCGATCGTCGATCTTGGTCACCACGTCACCGGACTTGAGGCCGGCCTTGTCCGCCGGGCTGCCCGGCGTGATGTCACCGAGCTGGGCGCCGCCCTGCGGTGCGTCGGCCACCTTGGCCCCGATGAAGGTCTGGTTCGCATGCCCGGTCTTGATGATGTCGTCGGCGGTGCGGCGGGCCTGGTCGATCGGGATGGCGAAGCCGATGCCGACGTTGCCGCCCTGCCCGCCGCTGCCCTGGCCGGAGTTGGGGCTGTAGATGGCCGAGTTGATGCCGATGACCTGGCCGCTCGCGTTCGCCAGCGGGCCGCCCGAGTTGCCCGGGTTGATCGCCGCGTCGGTCTGGATCGCGTCCATCACGGTGTTCTGGTCGCCCTGCTGCTCGCCACCCGCTTTCACCGGACGGTGCAAGGAGCTGACGATGCCCGAGGTGACCGTGCCGGCCAGCGCGAACGGCGAACCGATGGCGACCACCGGCTGGCCGACCCGCAGATCGTCGGAACGGCCCAGCTGCACCGGAGTGAGGTTGGCGACCCCGGAGACCTTGACCACGGCGATGTCGGTCGTCGGATCGCGACCGACCACCGACGCGGTGGCCTTCCTGCCGTCCGGGAACGCTGCCTGGATCTGCCCGCCGTTCGCGCCGGCCTGGACGACGTGGTTGTTGGTCAGGATGTATCCGTCACTGCTCAGGACGAATCCGGAGCCCTCGCCGGACGAGGTGCGACCGGAAACCTTCAGCTCGACCACGCTCGGCGAGAGCTTCTGCGCGACCGACTCGATCGACCCGGTCGGGGCGTTCCCCGTCTGCTGCGCGGGCTTCGGCTGGTCGAGCGCGTTCACCGACGGCCCGGACGATCCGCCGGTCAGGTACCCTACGGTGCCACCGGCCACCCCGCCGATGACGAGTGCGATCGCTGCGACGCCGGCCAGCAGCTTGCCCGGACCGGGCTTCTTCGCCGGCTGCGACGAGACGCCATACGCCGAAGTGTCCGGCGTGCCATACGGATTGGTCTGCGGCCCACCCGGCGGATACGACTGGTGCTGACCGTAGCTCTGCCCCGGGCCTCCTGGATACGCCGAGCCGACAGGAACGCCATACGGCGAGGAGGCCGCGGTCCCACCGGCTGGCGTGCCGTACTCGGAGCCGCCCTGCACCGCACCCGCACCCGCCGAGGTGGGGTGCGCGGGGTTACCCGGCGCTGTGCTCTCACCAGCCGAAGCTCCATACGCAGCACCGCCCGACGACGCGCTGGACGCCGAGCCACTCGAGGCTGCGCCTGATGCGGAACCGGTCGGCGAAGTTTCCGCTGAGGACCCCGAAACCGAGCCACCAGAAGCCGTTCCACCGTAAGCCGAACCTGCCGGGCTCCCGGTGGTGGCGTCCGGCGTGCCTTGGCCGCCGGAAGCCGGGTTGCCGTGCGCGGCTGCCGCGCCCTGCGCCGACCACGGGCTGGGCGCACCACCGGTGGTTCCGTATGCCGGGCCGGGCTGTCCGGCAGGTGGCTGGCTGACCGGTTCACCGGAAGCAGGTTGCTGCTGGTTCCAGGCCGCCTGGCCCGGGGCGCCCGGCTGGGCTCCCGGATCCTGGCGACCCGTCGCGGAATCGGGCGCGTCGGGGTCGTTCTCGGTCATGTTCTCACCTAAGCGGCTGGGCCTGAGAAGTTCCTGAGTCGAACCTGTGTTTCGCAGATGAGTATGCCGGGCTCACCGCGCACTCCGCTGCGCGAAGGCGCTCCGCGACCTGTTCCGGGGTGACATCGTTGATCCACACCGACATTCCGGATTCGGAGCCCGCCAGGTACTTCAGCTTGTCCTTCGAACGCAGCACCGAGAACAATTCCAGGTGCAGCCAGGACAGGTCGCGATCGCGGTGCACCGGCGCCTGATGCCAGCCGGCGATGTAGGGCAACGCTCGGTTGTAAAGCGCGTCACACCGGCACAGCACGTCGAGATACACCTTGGCGAAGTCATCGCGCTCGGCGTCGGTCAGCGACGGAATGTCCGGTACATGCCGATGCGGCACCACCTGAATGTGCACCGGCCAGCGCGCGGCAGGTGGCACGAACGCGGTCCAGTGTTCCCCCTCGGCGATCACCCGGGCGCCGGATTTCCGTTCGGCGGCCAGGACATCACCCAGTACCGGACGACCGTGCTCGGCGGCGTAGGCACGGGCGACCTCGAGCATCCGCTCCGTCTTCGGTGTCACGAACGGGTAACCGTAGATCTGGCCGTGCGGGTGGGAAAGCGTGACCCCGATCTCCTCACCACGGTTCTCGAACGGGAAGACCTGTTCCACTCCCGGGGTCTGCGCGAGCCCGGCCGTGCGGTCCGCCCAGGCGTCCACGACCAACCGCACTTGTTCCGGACTCAGCCGGGAAAACGCGCCAGCGTGGTCGCTGGTGAAACACATCACCTCGCATCGCGCGCGGCCCGGCGCGACCGGCACTAGGCCGAGATCATCCACAGTGGACGGTGCACCGATCACGTGCTGGGAGAACGACGGGAACCGGTTCTCGAAGACGACCACGTCGTAGCCCGCCTCCGGGATCTCGCTGGGCTTGCCCGGACGGGTCGGGCACAGAGGACAAAGGTCGGCGGGCGGTTTGTAGGTGCGGGTCTGCCGGTGTGCGGCCATCGCCACCCACTCGCCGGTCAGCGGATCACGGCGGATCTCCGAGGCGGCCGCGACCGGAGTCAGGTCCCTGGTGTCCGCGGCACACCGTTCCGGTGCGCCGGCGTGGTCGAAGTAGATGATTTCCCGGCCATCGGCCAGGTGCCGCACAGTGCGCTTCACGCTTCTTCCGCCTCGAGATTCTCCGCCGTCTCGGCGATCAGGAGTTCTCCCACCCGGTCGGCGAGGATTTCCCGCGCCGGTACGGAAAGGCCGTCGTCGGTCACCACCGCGTGCGCCTCGTCGAGGTCCGCGATGGTGGAAATGCCGACCGTGCCCCACTTCGTGTGGTCGGCCAGCACCACGAGCCGGCGGCCCGCCTCCACCAGCGCCCGGTCGGTTTCGCTTTCGGTGAGATTCGGGGTGGTGAACCCCGGCCCCTCGGCCATTCCGTGCACGCCGAGGAAGACCAGATCCAGGTGCAGGTATCGGAGGCTGTGCACGGCGACCGGGCCCACCAGCGCGTCGGACGGGGTGCGCACCCCACCGGTGAGCACCACCGTGCGGTCGGGCTGGGTGGAGGCCCGCAGCACGTCGGCGACCTGGATCGAGTTGGTCACGACCGTCAGGCCGGGAACGCCGGCGAGGGCATGGGCGAGCGTCCAGGTGGTGGTGCCCGCGGACAGGCCGATCGCGGTACCCGGCTTCACCAGCGAGGCGGCCAGCCCGGCGATGGCCTCTTTTTGCGCGAGCTGGCGCACCGACTTGGCCTCGAATCCCGGCTCGTCGGTGCTCTTGCCGACGACCGACGTGGCACCGCCGTAGACCTTCTCCACCAGGCCCCGGCCCGCGAGCACGTCGAGGTCCCGGCGCACCGTCATATCGGACACGCCGAGCCGCGCCACGAGGTCGCTGACCCGGACCGCACCGGACCGCCGGGCCTCCTCGAGAATCACTGCCTGTCGCTGCCGCGCAAGCACCGCCCACTCCCCACGCACGTACTTCTGAACCACACAAAATCCTACGCGATCAAACATGCCTGGCGTGGGACGTGCAGTTCCGTGTCCCCCGGCTGGACGAGCCGGTGATCAGCCGGGCTCGCCGGGCAGCCGGATGGTCAGCAACGCACCGCCTTCAGGCGCGCGGTTCGCGTACACCGTGCCGCCGTGCCGTTCCGCGGCGTTCTGCACGATGGCCAGCCCGAGCCCGGAGCCCGGCAGCGTGCGGGCCTCCGCGGAACGGTAGAAGCGGTCGAACACGTTGGGCAGGTCTTCTTCGGCGATTCCAGGCCCGGCATCGGCGACCTCGACCACCGCGGTGCCGTCGCCGAGCGGCCGCAGCACCACGCGCACGCGCGAGCCCGGCGGGGAGAACTTGACCGCGTTGTCGAGCAGGTTCAGCACCGCGCGTTCCAGCGCGCTGTTGTCCCCGGTGAGCACCCACGGCTGCATCGTCACGTCGAACTCGATCTCGCCGGCCCGGCGGCGGGCCCGGTCCAGCGCCCGTTCCACCACCTCGACCAGCTCGACGCGTTCGTTCTGCTCGCGCGGTTCGTCCTGGCGGGCCAGCTCCACGAGGTCACCGATGAGCTGGGTCAGCTCGTCGAGCTGACCGCGGATATCGGTCTCGATCTCCGCGCGGTCCTCGGCGGGCAGCGAGGGCGCACCCGGCCGGTCGGCCGAGAGCAGCAGCTCCAGGTTGGTCCGCAACGAGGTCAGCGGGGTCCGCAGCTCGTGTCCCGCGTCGGCGACAAGCCGGCGCTGGCGTTCCTGCGAATCCGCGACCGTGCCGAGCATCGTATTGAAGCTGTGCGTGAGCCGGGCGAGCTCGTCGTCCCCGCTCACCGGGATCGGCCGCAGATCGCCGGTCGCGGCGACCCGTTCGGCGGCCGAGGTGAGCCGGTCCACCGGCCGCAGCCCGGCCCTCGCCACCGCGGTGCCCGCGCCGGCGGCGACCACGATCCCGGCACCGCCGACGAGGAACAGAACCACGGCCAGCTCGTTGAGCGTGCGCTGGGTGGGCGCCATCGACAACGCCAGCACCATCGCCTCGCCGTGTCCCATCGGGAGCGCGATCACGCGGGTGTCGGTCTTCTGGTCGGTCCGCAGCGACTGCGCCGTGCGCCCGGTGGCAACGTCCAATTCGGACTGACTCACCGGTGGCGGCGAACCGGCCTGCGGATAGGCGAGCGCCTCGGTCCAGCCGTTGAGCTGGCCGATCTTCAGGTCGGCACTGGCGAGGAAGGCCCCCGGCACCTGCTGGAGCTGCGTCTGCACCTGCGGTGAGTTCACCGCCGCGTTGGCGCGGGCCAGCAGGTTGTCGTCGAGCTGCTGGTAGAGATTGCTCTGCACGATCAGGTAAGCGCACAGCGAGACGAGCGCCACCGCACCGGCGACACAGGCCGCGGCGAGCAGAGTGACCCGGCCGCGCAACGAGAATCGGCGAGTGCCCCACCGCTGTCCACGAGGATCGCCGACATCGACGGTCGACACCGTGGGCTCGTCGGTCACGGTGGAGTTTCGCGCAGCACGTACCCCACTCCCCGTACCGTGTGAATCAGCCTCGGCTCCCCGTCGGCCTCTGTTTTGCGGCGCAAGTAACCGACGTAGACCTCCAGCGCGTTGCCCGACGTCGGGAAGTCGTAACCCCATACTTCCTCCAGGATCCTTCCACGGGTCAGCACGTGCTTGGGGTACGAAAGAAACAGCTCGAGCAGCGCGAATTCGGTTCGGGTGAGGCTGATCTCACGGCCGCCGCGGCGGACCTCGCGAGTGCCCGGTTCCAGGGTGAGATCGGCGAACGACAGCACTTCGCTAACGTCGCCCTGCTGGTTGTCCGGCACCGCACGGCGCAGCAAAGCGCGCAGCCGGGCGAGCAGTTCCTCCAGCGCGAACGGCTTGGGCAGGTAGTCGTCGGCGCCGGCATCGAGACCGGAAACCCGGTCGGAGACGGTGTCCCGCGCGGTCAGCACGAGGATGGGCAGGTCGTCCCCGGTGCTGCGCAGCCTCCGGGCCACCTCGAGCCCGTCCAGCCGCGGCATCATCACGTCGAGCACCAACGCGTCGGGCCGGTTGGCGAGAATCGTCTCCAGCGCCTGCGCACCATCGCTGGCCAGCTCCACGGTGTAGCCGTTGAACTCCAGAGACCGTCTGAGTGACTCACGGACGGCACGGTCGTCGTCCACCACGAGGATGCGCATGCGGCCAGTCTTACGCAGAGTGCTGAGACCCGCCTAAGAACATACGCAGAACTCACGAAGGACCTTCGCCGGCCGGCCGCGCGACCGGTGCGTTCCAATGCCGCCAGAGCGAGAGCATCCGGATCGTCACCACCACCGCCGCGGCCACCACCGTGACCGGACCTGCGGGAAGCCGCAGCGCGTGCCCGACACCGACGCACACCGCCCCGGTAAGCGCGGCCACCGCGTAGATCTCCTTACGCAGCACCAGCGGGATCTCACGCAGCAGCAGATCGCGGACCGCGCCACCGCCGATTCCACTGGTCATGCCGATGAGACAGGCCGCATACACGGTCGCGCCCGCGTTCAGTGCGAGCGTCGTCCCGGCCGTGGCGAACACGCCGAGCCCAAGGGCGTCCGCGACCAGCACTGCGCGCCGGAGCCGGGCAACCTGCGGGTGGAAGGCGAACACGATCAGTGCGGTGGCCGCGCAGACCGCCAGATAAGGCCAGTTACGCAAGGACGTCGGCGGATGAATGCCGAGCAGCACGTCGCGGAGGATGCCGCCGCCGAGGGCGGTGGTGAGCCCGAGAACGATCACGCCGAACACGTCCAGCCGCGCCCGCACGGCGGCGAGCGCACCGGACGCCGCGAAGGCGACCAGCCCGAGGAATTCGAGCGCGGTCAGGACCATGGACTGGCCCTACCGGCCGAGCCGGTCACCGGGGTAGCCGGTCGGCCTCCGACACCCGATGCTCCGGCTTGACACGCCCGACCACGGAAGCTCAGTCGTCGATCCAACGGTGCACCTGCGCGACCCCGACGACGGCCTTCCGGACCGCCACGATCTGCTCGCCGGTGAGCGTCGGCACCGCCAAGAGCAGCCGCTCGGTCAGCTCCGTGGTCAGCTGCGAGGTCGAGAGCAGGTCGCAAAGCTCGTCCTGCTCGTGCGATCCCGTGAACGAGCCGACCGGCGCCGCCGGCTGCTCGGCGAGCCGGACCTGGGACGCCTTCAGCCCGCGGTCGCCTTCCTCGAGCAGGAACTCCACCCGGGCGCCCGGTACCACCAGCCGCTTGTCGAAAGTCAGATCGTTCACGTGGAGGAACGCGTCCTCGCCACCACTGTCCAGGGAGATGAACCCATAACCGCGCACGTCGTCGAATCGGCTTACTTTGCCCGTTGCCACCATGACCACAACCCCACAAGCATTCGCACCACACTGTTCGACGCGACCCAGCCAAGCGCCGCGCGATGCGGAGAGTAGCAGCCCCGTCGCCGA
The DNA here is from genome assembly GCF_003600245.1 of Amycolatopsis panacis. Lineage (NCBI taxonomy): Bacteria > Bacillati > Actinomycetota > Actinomycetes > Pseudonocardiales > Pseudonocardiaceae > Amycolatopsis > Amycolatopsis panacis. Next base: position 18,488 of record NZ_QZFV01000105.1, on the reverse strand, counting down.
CCTTTCGGTGCCGGCCCGGTTATCTACTTGTCGAGCAGGCCGCCCCGATAGGCCAGCAGGGCGGCCTGCACCCGGTTGGCAGCGCCGATCTTCGAGAGCACCGCCGACACGTACCCCTTCACCGTCGCCTCGGACAGGTGCAGTCTGGCGCCGATCTCGGCGTTGGACAGCCCCTGGCCGATCAACGCGACCACCTCACGTTCCCGTTCGGACAGCGAGGCCAGCAGCTTGCGCGCCGGCTGCGCGGCGCGCTGCTCGTCCCGATGGCTCTGCACCATGCGCGCGGCCACGCCCGGGTCGAGCACCGCGCCGCCCTTGGCGAGGTCCCGGATGGCCCGCAGCAGCGCGGATGGGTCGATGTCCTTGAGGAGGAAGCCATTCGCGCCGAGCCGCAGCGCGAGGCTGACGTACTCGTCGATGTCGAACGTGGTCAGCATCGCGACGCTGGGCGGGTCCGGCAGCGCGAGGATGGCCCGCAGCGCGCGGATCCCGTCATCCGGAGCCCGCATCTTGATGTCGAGCAGGACGACGTCGGGGTGATAACGCCGCGCGACCTCGACCGCGGTCCTGCCATCGTTCGCCTCGCCGACGATCTCGATGTCGGCGGCCCCCGACATCATGGCGCGCAGTCCCGACCGAACCAGTTCCTCGTCGTCGGCGAACATGAGCTTGATCAACGAAGCCCTCCGGCAGCCCTGGGTCGGAGCCGGCTCCCCGCACCCGTTACGGAAGATTACCTACTGTTGCCCATGGTTTGGAAACCAGACACGAACAGGTGATGTTACTGGTCCACTGGAAGCAGATGAACTGCTGGTCAAGCCCTTCTGAAGTAACCCACAAGGGTGATATCGGATCGTGGTCATCGGCCCGCCGCACCGGTGTCGTGGCCGCCGCTCACCGCCGTACCCTGGCCGAGACTCCCGCGAGAACAGGTGGTCGGACTGTGTACACCGGAAACCCGGACGTTCCGGACGACGTCTTCGCCGACGTCCTCTCCCAGATCGACGACTTCGTCCGCACCCGGGTCGTGCCACGGGAACGCGAGATCATGGCGACCGACGACATCCCTGCCGACCTGCGGGCGCAGGCCAAGGACATGGGCCTGTTCGGCTACGCGATCCCCCAGGAGTGGGGCGGCCTCGGCCTCGATCTGGTGCAGGATGTCGAGGTCGCCATGGCCCTCGGCTACACCTCACTCGCGCTGCGCTCGATGTTCGGCACCAACAACGGCATCGCCGGACAGGTCCTGGTCGGCTTCGGCACCGCGGAGCAGCAGGCCGCCTGGCTGCCGAAACTGGCGTCCGGAGAGGTAGTGGCCTCGTTCGCACTCACCGAACCGGGCGCCGGCTCCGATCCGGCCGGGCTGCGCACCACCGCCGAACCCGCCGATGGGGGCTGGGTCATCAGCGGAAACAAGCGGTTCATCACCAACGCCACCGAGGCCGACCTGTTCGTGACCTTCGCCCGCATCCCGGATACCGGCATTGCCGTGTTCCTCGTGCCTGCCGGCACTCCCGGAGTGGGCGTCGGCGTCAAGGACGCGAAGATGGGCCAGGAGGGCTCACGCACTGCCGACGTCACCCTCGACCAGGTCCGGGTCGGCCCGGAAGCCCTCGTTCAGGGCGACGGCTACCGAGCCGCCATGACCTCGCTGGCCCGCGGCCGGGTGCACATCGCCGGCCTTGCCGTCGGCACCGCCCAGCGCGCACTGGACGAATCCGTCACACACGCCGCGAACGCCACCCAGGGCGGCACCCCGATCGGCGAATTCCAGCTGGTCCAGGCCATGCTCGCGGACCAGCAGACCGGCGTGCTGGCCGGCCGGGCACTGGTCCGGGACACCGCCCGGCGCTACGTCACCGGCGAAGACCGCCGCATCGCCCCGTCCGCCACGAAGCTGTTCTGCACCGAAATGGCCGGCCGCACCGCCGACCTGGCAGTCCAGATCCACGGCGGCAGCGGATACCTGCGCGAAATGCCCGTCGAACGCATCTACCGCGACGTCCGCCTCCTGCGCCTGTACGAAGGAACCAGCGAGATCCAACGCCTGATCATCGGCGGCGGCCTGGTCCGCGCCGAGCAACGCCGACCGGGCTGATCCCACGGCCCACGACCTGCTGCTTGCCACCGGACGAGGAGCCAGTAGGCTTCACCTCGGCAGTACGCACGCCCTCGTAGCTCAGGGGATAGAGCACCGCTCTCCTAAAGCGGGTGTCACTGGTTCGAATCCAGTCGGGGGCACATACGACAACTACACAGGCCCTACGTTCAAGATGCAGACGTCTTGCGTCTTACTCCCGCACGACAAACCGGACAGGCCTCAGCAGCAGCTCACGAGCGGCGTCAAGGTCCGCCAGCCGGGTTGCCAGCGTTGCCATCGCCAGACGATGCGGCAGCGCATCGGAGAACTTCAGCCCTGCCAATGCCCGCTCATCCACCTCGGGCAAGCAGATGCGGGCGAGCACCCTTTTCATGCCCGATTTCCAGGATTCACGGGTCAAATCGCTGCGCAGCCGCACGGAAACGTCGTCGTACCGTTGCTTCTCATCGACGAGTCCGGACAAGGTTGCGGCAAGGGTAGCGTTTCCCCGGAATCCTGCCCACGTCCACCACCGCACGTCGGTGGCATCGCGGGTGACGATGGTCCCCGCCGGATGTACGGCCGCATAACGATCATCACGCAGGCCGGCCAAGACCCGTCGAGCCCGGTGAGTCAGCTCGACACGAGGATCGGAGCCGAGAAGGACATCCCGCGCAGCTTGGGCCAGCGCGAAACTGACACCGCCGACACCCGGTGTCAACCAACGTGCTCGCCCGCCCCCGTCAGCTGTCTCGACGAAACACCGGCGGCGCTTCCAATCGGTCCAGGTCACCTTCCAGCTCCGACCACCCAATAGCAGCAGGCGGGGGCCGTCCACCTTTTCCGTCAGCAGTGCAGGATCGGTGCGCTCGACCTTAGGACCGATGAACATCCTATTTTCGTCACGCTCGATAAATCCTTCGCCCAGAAAATGACGCAGAATCGGCTCATTCCGGCGATCGAACGGCACCAGGCCGTTCCACGCCTGCCCCCATTCGTCCCCGATCGCATTTTCTTGCAGACACAGGGCGAGGAACTGCTGAGCGACGATATGCCGAGGATCAGGTGGCGCGGTAACATGTTCGACAGAAATGTCGCGACACCACGCACACGCAGGGCTGCGCCGATCTCTTCACCGAGTTGTCGCGAGTCGCAGAACACGAGAGCTTTTCACCACGATGCGGTGCGGCGATCACGTCGCGGCATTGTCCACCGGGCCGACGTAGTCTAATTCGGTGTCACCGGCGGGCGGACCCGAAACCGGTACCTCGACGCCAGGAGAAACGACCGCACACGGACGAATCCCGCGATCAGAGCCCCGCAACCATTCAAGTAGTTCCGGCGGGTTGCCGACCGTCGCGGACAACCCGATCCGCTGGATCGGCTGCCCCGTAACGCGGCTCAGTCGTTCAAGGAAAGCCAGCAAATGCCAACCGCGGTCATCCCCGGCAAAAGCGTGCACTTCGTCCACCACGATGGCGCGTACGCCGTCAAGGAAATGTGCGTGATCCACGTTGGCGCTCACCAGCATCGCTTCCAGCGATTCCGATGTGGTCAGCAGGACATCAGGCGGATCACGGAGGATTCGCTTCCGCGCAGGCCCGGTCACGTCGCCGTGCCAAAGCGCGACTCGCCGCCCGAGCCACGCGGCATATCCCTCCAGCCGAGGCAGCAGATTGTTCAGCAGCGCCTTCAGCGGGCACACATACAGCACCGACAAGCCGGTCCAGCGCTTCTCCTCCATCGCGGTCAGGACGGGAAAGAACGCTTCCTCGGTCTTTCCGCCCGCGGTGGGTGCGAGCAGCAAAGCATCCTTCCCATCGACGACCGGCTTGATGGCCTCCTCCTGGAGCGGCCGCAACGTTCGCCGGCCCAACGTGTTGACGATATGGTGCACGAGGGCCGGGTGCAGCCGGGTGACCGAGCCCGTCACGGCAGATCCAGATCAATTTCACCCGCGCTGGTCGCCGCGCCGCGCTCGCCGGCGGTCAGCTCGGCGGCAGTCACGGTCAGTTCGTAGTGCTCACGCGGGTCGAAGTCCGGATGCTCGTCTACCCGGTCGAGTACCTCGGCCACCAGCTTCCGGAGGGAGATCCGCGGGGCTACTCCGGCCTTCCCCCGAGTTCCCCGGTCAGCGCGCGGGCGAGCAGGTCGACGTACCCGTCGTCGACCGCCGCCGCCACCCGGTCCGGATGACGCGCTCCACCGGCGTAGAGGTCGCGAAGCGAGCGAGCTGTCAGTCGTCCTCCCCATGCGCGCAGCTACGGATCATCACTCCTCACCATTCACGTGCGTGCACTTGTATCCGCAGCTGTGCCCGAAAGCGATGGCTCAGGCGAACAGGCCGCGGATGTCCTCGGCGTCCAGGCTGCCGCCAAAGGCGTTGCCCTCGTCCATGACCCCGGCGAACAGTGCGGCCTTGCGGGCCTTGAGCTCCATCACCTTCTCTTCGATGGTGCCCTTGGCGATCAGCCGGTAGACCATGACGTTGCGGGTCTGGCCGATCCGGTGCGTACGGTCGATGGCCTGGGCCTCGGTCGCCGGGTTCCACCACGGGTCGAGGAGGAAGCAGTAGTCGGCCTCGGTGAGGTTGAGCCCGAAGCCGCCCGCTTTGAGGCTGATCAGGAACACCGGCGCGGTGCCGGTCGTGAACTTCTTCACCACGGCGGCTCGGTTCCGGGTCTTGCCGTCGAGGTAGCAGTACTCCACCCCGGCGGCCTCCAGGTTCCGGCGCACGACATCGAGGAAGCCGGTGAACTGGCTGAATACCAGAGCACGATGCCCGCCGTCGACGACGTCCCGCATCTGTTCGAGCAGTGCGTCGATCTTCGCGCTGGGGACGCTGCCGTGTCTCTCGTCGATGAGTCCGGGATGCAGGCTGAGCTGGCGCAGCAAGGTCAGCGAACGCAGGATGGTAAAACGGTTCCGGTTCAGGTCGTCGATCAGGCCGAGCACCTTCTGCCGCTCACGCTGCAGGTGAGTCTGGTAGATCTTGCGGTGCCGCGGTGCGAGGTCGACTTCGAGCACTTGTTCCTGCTTCGCCGGCAGGTCTGCGGCGACCTGTTCCTTGGTGCGGCGCTTGACCAGCGGCTTGATCCGCTGGCGGAACCTGGCGAGCAGGTCGGCATCGTCCTGCTTTTCGATCGGCCGGGCGTAGTACTCGGCGAATCGGGCCGGGTTGGGGAACAGTCCGGGCGCGGTGATCGACAGCAGCGACCACAGTTCCATCAGGTTGTTCTCCATGGGTGTTCCGGTGATCGCGAGCTTGAACGGCGTCGCGAGCCGGCGGGTACACTGGTAGATCTTCGACTGGTGGTTCTTGGCGAACTGGGCTTCGTCCATGATCAGCCCAGACCAGGACAGCTCGGCGTACTCGTCGAAGTCGAGCCGGAAGAGCGTATGCGAGGTCACCACGACATCCGCGCCCGCGACCGTTTCCGCCAGGGTGTTTCCGCGCCGACGGGTGGTGTCACCGATGGTCACCACGGACAGCTCCGGCGCGAACCGGGCGGACTCGGCGGCCCAGTTCGAGACCACACTGGTCGGGGCGATGATGACAAAGGGGGCCAAGGCCGGGTCGGCCAGCTTCGCGTGACAGATCAAGGCAAGGGATTGCAGGGTCTTGCCCAGCCCCATGTCGTCGGCGAGGATGCCGCCGAGCTGGAACCTCCAGAGAAACGCCAGCCATTGGAAGCCTTCCAGCTGATACGGGCGCAGCTGTGCGTCGAGCGTTGCCGGCGGCTGTGCCGTGTCGGCCCCGCCGTCGATCGAGCGCAATGCGGCCAATTGACGTTGCCAGGCCGCGGCTTGGCTGCCGACGACCCCGAGCGCAGCCAGCTCGTCCCAGAGGCCGACCTGGTAGCGGCTGATCCGCAGCGAGTCCCCGGAGGTCTCCTGCAACGCGCGGGCTTCCTCGATCAGCTGACGCAGCGCCTGCAGTTCCGGCTTCTCGAGGGAGAAGTACGCGCCGTCGTCGAGCAGCAGGTACGGCAGGCCGGTGGCCAGCGCGGCGAAAACCGAGGCGAATGGAACTTCCCGGCCCTCGACGCTGATCGTGATACCGAGATCGAACCAGTCCGTCTCGCCCGCGATTTCCTCGGTTGAAATGCTGACGGACAGTGAATCGCCGGCCTCGCGATAATCAGCGGGGCTGCCACTGATCTCGACCTCGATATCAGGCAGGTCGGTCAGCAGGGGCAGTACCTCGGTGCTGAAACGCATCGTGTCGATGCCGCGCAGCACACCGTCCGGCACCGATTCGATCCGGCCCGGTTCGCCGGGTAAGGCCGGATCGGCCGGTGTCATGCCGAGCCGCTCCGGCGGGAACTCGAGTCCGGTGAGAATGGCGCGTTCCCGCTCGGGGTCGCGGAAGCCGTCCTCCGGCCGGGCCGGCGTGAGCGGCGCGCGTACCTGGGACTCGCCGACCTGGTACGCCCACTCCCAGCCGAGCTCCAGCGCGTGGCCATCGTGATAGGACGCGTGCAGCGTCAACGTCGGAGCGGAGATCTCCGGTGGCGTAAAGGATTCGTCGGAGGAGACGATCGGGGCGATGTGCCGCAGACGTGGGTAGTACTCGTCCCGGAAACGGGAGGTCTGGCCGGCCGGGATCTTCATGCGCTCGTCAGTCAGGAGCATGCGTTGCAGCTGTGACGCGGCGGGGATCGCCAGCCGGGCGAGCCGGAGGTGCCAGTGGCTGGGATCGTCACTTGCCTCGACGTCCGCCTGCTCAGTGTAGAGAAGGCCATGGCCGTTCGCGCCGAGGAACCGTATCGGGACGACGTCGGTGTTTCCGCCCGCCACGGTGAGTACCGGCGCCACCGTGAGCGATCCGGACGGGGTGTCTTCGGTGACGTCCAGGCACAGCTCAGCGGTGGTGTACGGGGCCACGTCGCCGAGCAGTTTCTTCGCATGTACCAGGCGAATTCCGACAGCCGCCGCTTCGTCGAGGATCGGCCAGAGCCGACTGCTCTGGTAATTGGACAGATCGATCGACTTCATGTCCCCATAGCCGTAGAAGGCCGAATTCTGATTGTCCGACCGGTGGACGGCGTAAAGCTCCCTGAGCACCCGCAGCTGGGCGGTGTGGTAGCCCTGGTAGGTCAGCGTGTCCAGTTTGTTCCAGCTCAAGGTGCCGCCGACCCAGCCCACCCGGCCCGGCTGCACCAGCCGGGCGGAAGGCACCGGCTGGCCTGCGCTCACCGACAACGACAGCTCGATCGCCAGCGGTATGGACTCCGCGCCATGCGGCGACCCAGTGGATGACGAATCGAGCAAGGCTCCGAGAGACTGCTGCCAGCTCGGTGCCTTCGCCGCGCGGCGGGCACTACCGGCCGGGGCCTGCCGCCTGCCCGGCCTGGCGGGTGGCTGATCAGCCGCGAGGGCCTTTACTACCAAGGCCGCGACGTGCTTGCAGTCGAAACCGACCGGACAGCTGCATTCGCCATGCTCGAGTTCGAAGGACGACCCGTCGACGGACGAGAAGTAAGCCGACGTTGTGTAGACCTTGCCCCGGCCCAGCACCTGTCCATGCAGCGCTTCGTCCCGGGGACTCCATCGGAGGCTGAGCACCGCATTCCGCCGCGCGTAGTCGAGACCCCGGGCGTAGAAAGTGCTACCCACCACCGCTTCGATCTCGCCGGCATCGATGTCGAGCATGGTGACTTTCTGCATGAGGACCACGATATCGTCCGGAACCGACACAATTTCGGCCGACATGCCGAGCCCGCATTCGGCCAGGACCGGAGCTGACCGGCAGTGAGCTGATCACGATGGCGGTGGCGCAGGCGCCGCAGCGTCGCGGCCGTGAGCGACGCTGGATCCGGCACATCCACAGCGACGCCGGGTGGCGCGTGGCATTGCTCGTCAAGCACAGCACGATCGCCCGTGTCGATCTGCCATGTGCTCTGCGCGCACGGAATCCAGTTCGCGCCCAGGACCTACCGCAAGGCCCGCCGCCGGCCACCGTCGGAGCGGGATGTCGCCGACGCCTGCCTGACCAACGCCCTGCGGGACGCGCAGGACACACCCGAGGCCGGTTGACCCGCCGGCTGCGTCGCCAGGGCCACGAGGTGGCATTCTGCACCGACGATCGCATCATGCGCGAGCTGAGGCTGCGGGCGCAGACCCGGTGGGCCTGCTGGGAAAGCGCCCCGCCAACTCCGGCGTGGCGACATCGGAGTTGCTCAGCCGAAGGCAAGGTTTGTGGCTCTCGGCTTCGTCACGGCGTGGTGAGGTGGCGACGTTGCAGTGCCCACCACAGTTCGACGACGGCCTCGGTGTCGCGGAGGGATCGTTGCGTGGTGTTCTCGAAGCGGCCCAGCCGTTGTCGGACGGTGTTGGGGTGGATGGCGAGTTCTCGGGCGGTGATGTCGACGCTGCGGTCGTTGACCAGGTAGCGCTCCACTGTTTTGACGATCGCCTCGCCGCCGGGGAGGGCGAGGACGGGTTCGAGGTAGCGCTGGAGCAGGACGTCGCCGACTTCGTCGTCGGTGACCAGGGCCGGGTGCACGCCGAGGTCGCCGATCTCGAACAGGCCCTTGAAACCCAGGGTGAGCGCGGTGTCCAGCGCGCGGGTGGCCTGGCGGAAGGCGCTGGGCATGGCGACCAGGGGGGCGGGCGGTGCTACACCGACCGCGCACGGCGGCCCGGTGCGCGGCAGGGTGGCGATGAACCCGCAGGCGTCTCCGTCGATGAGCGCGAGCAGTCCGTTGCCGGTGCGTTGGCGGCCGTCGGCGTCCAGGAAGCGTTCGATCGCCTCCATCTCGAAACCAGGCATGGGCCGGACCCGGACCGCGTGGTAGCTGCCGTGCGGATCCAGGCCCAGCGGTCGGATGGCCGCGCGGATCTCGGCGGTCGAGGCGGTGCCGGACAGGACACGGCGCACGCAGTTGGTCTGTGAGTGCTGGATTTCGCGGGCGACGCTGAGCTCACCGCGGCGGTTGCCCTCGGCGGCGTGCATCATCGCGAAGTCGTCCCACGCCAGGGCGAGTTCGAGGAACTCCAGCAGCAGGGCGTCGCGACCGGGGCAGGGTGCGGCGACGCGTCGGGCCAGGGCGTGCAGGTTCTCCAGTCCGATGCGCCAGAGCGCCAGCATGTCCCGGATGGTGACGCCTTGCCGTCCCCGGGTCTCGCCGGCCTGCTGGAAGAACTCGCCGTCCTCGCTGCCGTCGGGCCGACGCCGATCTTGCATGCCGGTCAGTACCGTCGTGTAGCTGTGTGTCACCAGCGCGCGCTTGGCGTCGTCGCTGACGCCCTCGTAGGTGGGCAACGTGCGCGTGCCGCGTAACGTGTTCTCGATCGCCTCGTCGATTTCGGCCCGAACGGTGCCGATCAGCTCCGCCCACGCCGCCCGATCCGCCACCATGTCCGGGACTGTACCGCTGCGCTCCACATCGAAATGGAGCATCGCACATCTGCGGGCGCGGCCGACTGGTGATCACTCCATTGCCCGCCTCGCCAGGCATCACAAGACTCCAACCCGCACGGGCCACACGACGTCGGCCCAGAGGAGTCGCCATGCCCGCCAACCCGCACCACCTGTCACTTGAGCCCGCTACCCACGCCACCGCGAACCCGCCGTTCCGCTGCCAGCTGCCCTCAGCCGAAGACCGCGCGGCCGTGGACGAAGCACAGCGCAGCGAGATCGCCAAGCCCGAGGTCCACGACAAGTGGATCACGATCAAGGGCGGCTCGACCGGGACGGCCAGGCCCGCGTGGTCCGCCCGCCGGATGCGGAGGGCACGCTGCCGGTGATCGTCTACGTGCACGGCGCCGAGTGGGTGTTCGGCGACGCGCACACCCACGGCCGCCTTGTCCCGGGCGACTCAGTGGGCGGCAATTTGGCCATCGCCGTGACTTTGCGGACCAAGCAACGTCGCGATGTCGGCTTCGTGCAGCAGGTGGTGTTCTATCCGGTCACCGACGCCGCCTTCGACATCGATTCCTACCACCGCTTCGCCTGCACCCGCGCGGGCATGCGGTGGTTGTTGGCGAGACCGCCACCGGCGTTGGTGATCACCGCCGACGCCGAGGTACTGCGCGGCCACGCTGCGCGCCGCGGGAATGCCGACCACGGCCGTGCGCTACAGCGGGATCATCCACGACTTCGTGATGCTCAACGCGCTGTACGACAGCCAGGTCGCGACCGCGGCCAGTACACCGGCCACCACAGTGCCGCGCGGCACTGCATCCAGCACATCCCGCACATCCCCCGCCGAAACGACCGCCTGATGGCAGACGGAGACTTGATCATGACCCTCACCCCCCGCGAACTGGCCGAGATCGACGATGCGAACGCGTCCGGGCGACAGCCGGTGGTATTCGTGCACGGACTATGGCTGCTGGCCGGCAGTTGGGATCCCTGGCGGCGCCTGTTCGACGCGGCCGGGTTCGCGACCGTCGCGCCAGGCTGGCCGGACGACCCGGCCGGCGTGGCCGAGGGCCGCGCCCACCCGGAGGTGTTCGCCGGCAAGTCCGTCGGAGCCGTGACCGATCACTACGCCGAGGCGATCGGCAAGCTGCACCGCAAGCCTGCCATTGTCGGACATTCCTTCGGCGGCCTGATTACCCAGCGCTTGGCCGGGCGCGGGCTGGCCGTGTGCTCGGTGCCGATCGACCCGGGGCCGTTCCGCGGTGTGCTGCCGTTGCCGTTCTCCGCACTCAAGGCGGCCTGGCCGGTGATCGGCAATCCCGCCAACCATCGGCGGTCGGTCATGCTGACCTTCGAGCAGTTTCGGTTCGGGTTCGCCAACGCCGTGTCCGAGCGGGAGGCGCGCGCGTTGTACGACGCGTTTCCGGTGCCGGGCTCGGGTATTCCGTTGTTCCAGGCGGCGTTCGCGAATCTCAACCCGCGCAGCGAAACCAAGGTGATCACGAAAGGACCCGACCGCGGACCGATGAAACTGCTGTCCGGCGAGCAGGACAACATCGTGCCGTGGGCGATCGCGAACGCCTCCTACCGCAAACAATCCCGCAACGCCGACCTCACCGAGATCCAGGAAATACCCGGCCGTGGCCACTCGCTGGTCTTCGACTCCGGGTGGGAGGACGTGGCCACGATCGCCGTGGATTTCGTGCGGCGACACACGAGCGGGCCGGATGTGTGATCGGGGCCGGAGGGAGCCCGGCCGATGTCCGACTGGTACCGGGCGGCCGGGCGCAACGGTGATCCTTGACCACGTTGCCGCTCTGGATGACGAGCGCGACCCGATTGGCGTGGTTGAAGATGTTGGGTCGTCGAAGGGGTTGTCGTCCTGCCGGGGACAGAACAGGTCACTCGGTGAACAGCGGAGGTCTTCGTCGCCTGCCACGACACGTCCTCCTTGCGCAGGACCTGCCGGGCTCGCGGTGCCCGCCCCGGTCCAGGCGCGTTCGGCGAGGTAACCGACCAGCTTGGCGGGGGTTCCAGGCGGTGAACGGCAAGCCCGGCTCGACGGCGATGCGCCAGCACGATCCCGGACCGCCGCAACCGCACCTCCACAGCCAGCCGCACGACCACCGGCCTGGATACCCACACGAGGCGGCTAGACGCTCAGCCTGGCAACGGCGGCCTCGTCGTCGGTGGAGACCTTCATCTCCGCCGGTTGCAGCTCGACTGTCACGGGAGCCACGTCGAGGAGTTCGAGCAGCCGAGGGAGGTAGTTGGTCAGCACCCCGGTGTTGTGTGCGTCGGCGGCGGCGCGCGAGGCATAGCCCTCGATCACCGTCACTCGCAGCGGGTCGGTGTCCGGTTCGACGAGAAACGCGTAGCGCAAGGTGCCGGGTTCGGTGCGCAGCACCTCGGCGGCCAGGTCGGACAGCAGGGACAGCAGCTCGGGGCCTTGGCCCGGCTTCGCCCGCAATTGGGCTATGACAACAAGTTCTGAAACTTGAGACACTGTGGACTCCTCTACTCGTATTGGTTGTTCAGGACTTGCGGACGGGCAGCCGCAGCGTCGAGGGAGCCGCCGCGGCGTGGTGCAGGGTGTGCTGCGCGACGGATGCTTCGTCGAGGGTCGCGAATTCCGGAACGGTGCGCGTGTGGAGGTTGCGGCTGTATCGCGGGAAGCTGAATCCGGCGACTTGGACACGGATGCGATGGCCGCGGCTGAACTGGTGTGCGACGTCGGACAGTGTGACGGTAACGGTGCTGGGCTCCTCGGGGTCGAGCCACGCATCGTCCGTGCCGTCGCGGTAGCGCGCTCGCTGCACGCCATCGGCGACGTTGACGGCGAAACCGTCGGGTTCGACGTCCACCAAGGTGACGCACACGTCCGCGTCCGGTGCGGTGCTGGTGACGAACGCGACCAGCTCGGCCTGCCCGGCGATGGTCAGATCCTCGGTCAACGGCGCACTGGTATAGACCAGAACATCCTCGCGTCCGTCGACCACGCGCTGATCCTGGATACCCTCCGGTAGCGCCGCGCCGCCGCCGGCGTCGAACATGGCCGCCCCGCCGTGTGAGGGGAACGGGTTGTGCGGATCGGCGGTGAAAGTGTCGGAAGCGGCGCCCGTGTGGTCGCCGGCCGTGGTGGTCAATCGGCCGTCACCACTCGCGGTCCGCGCGTCGCCATCGGAGGCCAGGAACCACTCTTGAGCCGTCGACGCCGGGGGCCACGAGGGCGCGTGTGCCCAGGTGTTCGACCCGCCGACGAAGTAGGTGACCTGTCCGGGCCCGGACAGGTATGGCGCGGCGAGGGGATAGTCCGAACCATCGCCGCCGCGCAGGTGACGGTCGAAGTACGCGGCGAGCACCGGGCCCCACGTCGGCACGCCGGCCGCGGCGTTGTCGAGAACGCGTGCGCCGACCTGGCTGAACGCGGTGTAGGTGCTCATGTGGGTCCACGGCCCGGCGATCAGACTGGCGTTCTCGTTGCCGGCCAGCCGGTTGGCGAGCCGGAACTGGGTGGGAGCGCAGAAGTCCCGATATCCGCTGATCTGCAGGAACGGGATGGTGACTCGCTCCGGTTCGGTGAGCAGGTTCGGCGTGTCCCAGAACGGGTCGTGCGGTGAACGAAGCCAGTCGGTCCAGAACGGCGCGATCCGGCTGTCGTCGAGCGGAGCGATATCGGTCAGCGGTAGCCGGCTCGCGATGCTGTACCGGTCGGCGAGGGCCTCGGTGAGCAGTTTGCGCGCATGCTCCTGTTCGGCAGGGTTCAGAGAACTGTGGTCGAGGCCGGCGAGAGCCAGGCCGAGGCCGTAGGTCACCAGGAACCCGAGTTCGAACGCGCCACCCGGACGGGCGGTGTGGCGCATGTCGACCGTGCCGATCATGGCGGCCGCCGCTTTGAGGTGCGGGTTGCGCGAGGCAACGGCCTGCAGCACGGTCATGCCGAGATAGGACGAGCCGTAGATCCCGACGTTTCCGTCGCTCCAGGGCTGTGCCGCGGCCCAGTCGATGGCATCGTAGGAGTCGTTGTACTCCTGGGTGATGAAGTCGAACTCGCCGCCGGACCCGAACCGGCCGCGAACGTCCTGGACCAGCACGGCGAAGCCCTGGCGGGCCAGCCACAACGGGTCCGCGACGATCCCCGACACGCGGAAGGGATCCGTGCGGTCGTAGGGCGTTCGGTGCAGCAACACCGGCCAGTGACCGTCGTCGGCCGGACGGTACAGGTCGCCGACAAGAGTGACGCCGTCGCGGGTCGTCATGTGCACATCAGCGTCGATATGCGGCTTATACATCTCGTGCTCCTCTTGCTGTCAGCACCACAAAGGGGCCAGACCCGGCAACAGCGCTGCGCGGGCAGTGTCGGTCTGTGCTTGTGCGGAAGGGCGGAAGCCGGCCGCGCCGGGAGGCCGAGCGCGGCGGACCTCTGCGTGGGGAGCCATCAGGGGGGTGAATTCAAACCGACCGGTATATCAGGTTTCTTGCGAGGCTAGCCATTGCCGGCCATCGGCGCAATGGGCGGCGACGATCGCGTGGAAGGGGACCGCTAGCTCCTCACCGCGCCCGGGCGAGCAGTCCCGCGCAGGTGCCGCGCACCGCCCGCAACCTCCCAGGCCGCCTCGATCATCCGGAAGATCTCGTTCACGGCGGCCTCCGGATCGGCGGCTTCGCGGCCGAGCGAGAAGGCGTCGATCACGAATCGCGCGATGGTCCGGCAGGCTATGGCGCCCTCCGGCATGTCGCGGTCGGCCGCGATAGCGGTGGCCAGCGACTCCGCATGGCGCAATCTCATCGACTTCTCGAAGTCCCGCAGTGCCGGCGACTCGTCGATCATCTGCCAGTACGGGGCGGTGCCCTCGGCGGTGCAGTGTTGTATCAGCCCCTGGATCTCGCGGCGCAGTGCCGCCATGAGCGGCTCGTCGGCGGAGCGGTGCGTGACCGCCCGTGTGAGGCGCTGTTCGAAGTCGTCGTCCCGCTCGAACACCAGCGACTCTTTCGAGGCGAAGTGCGAGAAGACCGTGGTCACCGCCACGTCGGCGGCGGCGGCCACCTCGCGGATCCCCACCGCGTCATACCCGCGTTCGAGAAAGAGCCGCAGTGCGGTGTCGGCGATCTTCTGACGGGTCGCGGCCTTCTTGCGCTCGCGACGTCCCAACGGCACATCGGTCATGAAGTAGACCCTATCAGGTACAAAACTGTATCTGTTGTGAAACAACAACTGGTAGTGCTATCTTCGAGTCATGAAAAAGGTGATCTTCGCCGAGTACGGTGGGCCGGACGTCTTGCAGCTCGTCGACGCCGAGGAGCCGCACGCTGGCCCCGGCGAGGTGCGCATCGCCGTGCGGGCCACTGGTGTGAATGCCCACGACTGGCGGGTTCGCGAAGGCCAGTTCCGGGACGCACACCCGATCGAGCTGCCCTCCGGGGTGGGACTCGACGCGTCGGGCGTGGTGGACGAGCTCGGCGAGGGCGTCACCGGGGTCGAGATCGGCGACCGCGTGTTCGGCGAAGGCTCACAGACCTACGCGGAGTTCGCGGTGCTGTCGGCGTGGGTTCCGATTCCCGAGGGCCTGACGTTCGAGGAGACGGCCGGCTATGCCTCCATCACCGAGTCCTCGCTGCGTGTCCTGCGCCAGGTCGGCGTGCAGCCCGGACAGACGCTGCTCGTCAGCGGCGCCTCTGGTGGAGTCGGATCGGTGGTGCTGCCGGTCGCCCGCGAGCGCGGCATCGCCGTCATCGGCGTCGCCGGGCCGGACAGCCAGGACTACGTTCGGAGTCTGGGCGCCGTCGCCACCACCTACGGTCCCGGATGGGTCGAGCGAGTGCGGCGACTCGGCAAGGTCGACGCGGCGCTCGACGTCGCCGGTTCCGGGGTGGTTCCCGAACTGGTCGAGCTGACCGGAGACCCGCAGAAGGTCATCTCCATGGCCGATCTCAGCGCACCGGAGCACGGTGTGCGGTTCTCCGGGACGGCAGGCAGTGTGCAGGACGCTCTCGACGAGATCGTCGGCCTTGTCGCCGCGGGCAAGCTGCGTATCCCGGTGGAGCGGACCTACACCCTCGCGGACGCCGCGTCCGCGCAAATCGACAGCCAGGCCGGCCACACGCGCGGACGCCGGGTCATCGTCATCTGAGCGTGCCGAGTGCACGACCTGACGCGCCACCGATCGGCATGCGTGGCGGCACGGGCACCACCCTTGCCGTCGCCGGGATCACGGCGGGAAAGCAGCCACGAGCGGGCGGACGCCGATGACGTCGGGCATCAACCGAACACGCTTGCCGTGAACGGACCGAACCGGGCCACCGGAGGTCCGGTGGGATTGGAGTGACATGTCAAAGATGCGTATCGCCAACCTGCACCCCGTCGGCGCCGAAGGGCACCGGTACTACGAGGTTCCGGGCTCCGTCATCGGGAACGGATTCTCCTCCGAGGTCGTCGCGCCCTTGGTGCCCACCGTTTTCCTGACCGAAACCGACCGCAGGTTGATGGATCTCGCCTACCTCGAAGCCGGTATGCGTGCTCAGGAAGCCGGCTTCGACGCCATGTTCATCAACTCGGTCGCGGATTACGGGCTGCACCTTTTGCGGGAGTCGGCCGAGATTCCGGTGATCGGAGCGGGCCAGGCGGCCATGCAGTTCGCGGCCGGGCTTGGTGCGCGTTTCGCGATCCTCACGGTGTGGCCGCCCGCCACCCGGTCGCTCTATGAGCGGCTGCTGTCCGACTACGGCCTGCGCGACCGCTGCATGGCGGTTCGTCATGTCACCGAGGACGCCGAACTGTCCGGGGTGATCTCGGAGGACGGCCTGGTGGCCAGGATGCACGCCGGCCGCGAGGAAGTGATCGAGCGGATCGCGCTCGAAGGGGCACGCCTGGTGAGTCAGGGCGCGGAAGCGATCGTGCTCGGATGCGGATGCATGAGCCCGATTCATCGAGACCTCGCCGACCGTGTCACCGTGCCCGTGGTCGACTCGATCACTGCGGGGCACAAGCTGGCGGAATCGCTGGTATCGCTCGATCTGCGTCCGGCACGGCCGTGGGTACCGCCGGTCGGCCTCGACTACCTGCGGCACATGATCCGGGAAACGGCGCACCTGGCCTCGGAACTCAAGCTGACCGCCGACTCCTGCGGTGACAGCTGCTCGATTTTGACGTCCTCCCGGCCGTGAACGGCCGGGATTCCTACCGCGCCTTCGGCGCGGGCTTCGCGCCGATAGGTCGCCTCGGTGGGTTCCTGGTTCAACGAGACGTGCTCCCCGCCAGGCGGAGAGGCTGACAGTCTCTCCGCAGGCGTTGAGCCTCTCCGCCCGTCCGGCGGCAAGGATGTTCTTGGCAGCGTTGAGGTCTCGGTCGTGGTGCGCGCCGCAGGGGCACGACCATTCCCGGACCGACAGCGGTTTCGGTCCGTCGACGCGCCCGCACTCCGAGCAGATCTGCGACGACGGGTAGAACCGGTCGATCTTGCGCACGACGCGCCCGTACCGCTGGGCTTTGTCCTCCAGCATGCGCAGGAACGTTGCCCACGCCGCGTCGTACACCGATTTCGCCAGACGGGTGCGCGCCAGGCCGGACACCGCAAGGTCCTCGACGTAGACCGCTTGGTTGTCGCGGATCAGCGCCGTGGTGTTCTTGTGTGCCCAGTCGGTACGCGCGTCGCGGACCTTGGCGTGCGCCTTGGCTACCCGTAGGCGTGCTTTGGCGCGGTTGTTGCTGCCCTTGGCTTTCCGGGACAGGGCTTGCTGCGCTGTGCGGAGCTTGCGTTCCGCGCGGCGCAGGAACTTCGGGGACTCGATGGTCTTGCCGTTCGACAGCACCGCGAACGTCGACAGGCCCAGGTCGATACCGACGTCCGTGCCGGTTTCCGGGAGTGGTTCGTGGTCTACGCCGACGACGAACGACGCGAAATAGCGTCCGGCAGCGTCCTTGATCAACGTGACCGACGACGGAGCGGACGGAAGTTCCCGAGACCACGTGATCCGCAGGTCGCCGATCTTCGCCGCATACAGCTTCCCGTTCGGTTTCACGCTGAACCCGTTGCGGGTGAGCCGGATCGTCTGCCGGTTGTCCTTGCGGGACCGGAACCGAGGACGACCAACACGACGACCTTTGCGTGTGCCGGACATCGAGTCGAACCAGTTCCGGTACGCCGCACGGGCGTCCTGGCACGCCTGCACCAGCACGACGCTCGCGACATCGGATAACCAGGCTCGTTCCGGCGTTCGCTTGGCTTCGGTGACAACCCGCTTCTGCACGTCGGTGTCGGAGATCTTCTCTTCGGCCTTGTACGCGTCCTGACGGGTGCGGAGCGCGTCGTTGTACACCACCCGCGCGCACCCGAACGCCCGGGCCAGTGCGATCCGCTGGCGAGGCCGACCACGTGCACCTGCTCGTGAACTACCCACCCACGGTGACCGTGTCGAAGCTGGTGAACAGCCTCAAGGGTGTGTCCTCACGGCGAATGCGCTACGAGTTCACCGGGCGAGTGAACCGATTCTCCATGCAGGGGGCACCTGTGGTCGCCGTCCTACTTCGCCGCCTCGTGCGGCGGGGTGCCGTTGTCAATCGTGCGGCAGTACATCCAGCAGCAGCAGCGACCACCACGCGGACCGGGCCGCCCACAGAGCTGATGCGCTAACCCGGCCCTAAGACCGTGTCTCATTTGGTTGTGTTGCCAAGTGGGCGATATCGTTGATCAGCGATGAGTGATGTGGAGAAGTGGTGTCCGGAGTCGTTGTGGCTGCTGGCGTATCCGTTGTTGCCCGATGCGCCGCAACGCCACCAGGGCGGAGGTCGGCGCCGGTTGGACGACCGTGCGGTGATGGCCGCGATCCTGTTCGTGTTGCAAACCGGTTGTGCCTGGTCAGCGTTGCCTGCTTCGTTCGGGGTCAGTGCTGCGACCGCGCATCGCCGGTTCACCGAGTGGGTCGAGGCGGAGGTGTTCGCCCGGCTGCATCAGATGATGCTGGATTTGCTCGGTTCTGCCGGAGCGATTGACTGGTCACGAGCGTCGGTGGACGCGATGCAGGTCAGGGCGGTAAAAGGGG
>NZ_QZFV01000104.1:0-43871 GCF_003600245.1 Amycolatopsis panacis | reverse complement strand
GGGTCGGGGCCCGGCAGTGGGCGATGCGGAGGTGTGTGCGACCACCTCGTGGCGTGCGCCGGACCGGTTTCGGGTCTGTGAAGGGTCCCTTCACAGCCTCAGAGTCCGTGAAGGGTCCCTTCACGGACCTCTACACCGACTTTGCCGGGGCCCTGGCCTGGGAGTCCGTGAAGGGACCCTTCACAGCCTTGCCCCCGGCGGAGCGTCGACGGGTCGTGCACGGTGGTGCTCGGCTTCGCGATGACCGGGCCGATCGGCCTGGTGCTCGGCGTGCTCGGGGCGGGCAAGATCCGCGCCATGGTGAATGCGGAGGCCGCGGCTTTGCGTGCGGCGCTTTCGCGGCCTGGCAGGAGATGCGCCAGCTCGACCCGAGCGGCGCCGGCCTCTTCGCGGACGGCACCACGGCCGAGGCGGATCTGGTGATCGGCGCCGACGGTGCCTTCTCCCGGGTGCGCCGGGCGGTGTCCCCGGCGGTTCCGGAGTACACCGGGGTGAGCTTCGTGGAGGCGTGGTCCTCCGGCGTGACCGGTCGGCATCCGGAGATCGCCGAGCTGGTCGGCCAGGGCAGTGCCGCCGCGGCCGACTGCGAACGCGGGATGTTCGCCCAGCGCAACAGTGGCGACCACATCCGCGTCTACCTCATCCGGCGGACACCGGCGGACTGGATGTCCAGCACCGGATTGCCCGCCGAAGGCATCCGGGCGCTGCTGCTGGAAGAGTACGCGCACTGGTCGCCCCGGCTGCTGCGGTTGATCACCGACAATGACGGCCCCTACGTCGATCGCCCGATCTTCGCCCTCCCGGTGCCGCACACCTGGGACCATCACCGGTCGGTGACCCTCCTGGGCGATGCGGCGCATCTGATGCCGCCACTCGGCGTAGGTGTCAACCTCGCCATGCTCGACGCCAGTGAACTCGCGCTCGCCCTGGCGAACGCCGCCACGGTCGAGGATGCGATCCGCGTCTACGAAAAAACGATGCTGCCACGCTCGATCGAAACTGCGGCCGCGCTCGACGGCGCCGCCGCGGATCTGCTCGACGGCAGCGGGCACCCGGAGTCCTGAATCTCCCGCGTATTCCCCGGTACCGCGGCCGGGTGAGGTGGTCTCAAGTGGACGGTCGGGGCCGCGATCCCGCCGCCCGTCATGGAGCGGACGGGTGATCTGGGGGACAGGAAGAGTGGCCACGGCGCGGTTTGGCTCTAATGTGGTACCTATGGACTTCGAGTTGACCTCGTCGACCGTCAGCGAGGACATCGCGCGGCGGGTGCGCACGCTGATCCACTCCGGGGAGCTGGGGCCGGGGGACCGGCTGCCGCCGGAGCGCGAGCTGTCGGAGCGGATGGGCGTCGGACGGGTCAGCCTGCGCGAGGCGATCCGCCTGCTGCAGGCGGGTGGTTACGTCGAGGTCCGGCGCGGCGCGACCGGCGGCACCTTCGTCACCGAGCTGAACCGGCCCTACGACGACTGGGTCCGCCAGATGCGCAGCCGCGTGGACGAGCTGGGCGACATCCTCGATCTGCGGATCGGCCTGGAGGCTCGGGCGGCCGCGCTGGCCGCCGGGCGCCGGACGGAGGCACACCTGGCCGCCCTCGCCACCAGCATCGCCCAGCTGGCCGACGCGGACAGCCGCACGTCGTTCCGGGCCGCCGACGCCGCGTTCCACAGCACCCTGGCCCGCGCCGCGCGCAACAAGCGCCTGGAAACCGCGATCGGCCAGGCCCGCGGCGAGATGTTCGTCCCGGTCGACCGGCTCGTCTACACCGAGCTGGTGGAGACGAGCCGGGCCGGGCACACCGCGGTGTACGAGGCGGTCCGCGACCGCAACGCGGGGCTGGCCGCGAGCGCGATGGAGGCACACCTGGAGCAGACCCGCCTCGAACTGCACGAAGTGGTGTTCGGCAGCGGCGTGCGCACCTGACGCGCAGTTCCCCGCCGCGCAGGTCCGTCCCGCTCGTGAGGTGGGTTGGCTGTGAAGGGACCCTTCACAGCCTCAGCGTCCGTGAAGGGTCCCTTCACAGCCCTGCCAGCGGAACGAGGGGTCAGATCGGGAAGGCCGGATTGTCCACGCCGACGATCCGCGCGCCCCGGAAGAACCGCAGCAGCTCGGCGTCGCCGTGCGCGCCGGTGCCGCTACCGCCCCAGAACCCCTGCGTCGACTCGGGGTGCAGGTCCAGCACGCTGGTGCCGTTGATCTTGACTTCCCCGCAGTCCAGCTCAGCGCCCAGAACGAAGGCGGCGTCCAGATCGGTACCGAACACATACCCGGCCAGCCCGGTGTGGCAGCGGTTGGCCAGTTCGACCGCTTCGCGGTCACTGTGCGTGCGGTGCAGGGTCAGGACCGGGCCGAAGATCTCGTCCAGCGTGTCTCCGGGGTCCGCGTCGTGCACGACCGCCGGGGCGTGGAACCAGCCCGGCAGATCGGGCAGCTCGGTGGTGCTGGTCGCGGTCGCGCCGTCCTGCGTCAGCCTTTTCACCGCGTCGGCGACCCGGTCGAACTGCGGGCGGTTGGCCTGCGGTCCCATCGTCGACGTCGGGTCGAGGCAACTGCCGAGCCGGATCGTCCGCAGCTGGTCGAGGATCGCGTCCCGCAACGCGTCGTGCAGCTCCGCCGGGACGAACACGCTGCCGGGGCTTTCGCACCATTGCCCGTTGAGCTTGGTGAAGCCGCGCACGAGCGCGTCCGCGGTGGCGGCCACGTCGGCGTCGGCCCGCACCACGACCGGGTTGTTGCTGCCGAGTTCCAGCTGCAGCGCGGTGCTGTGCCCGGCGGCGGCGCGGGCGATCTCGGCCCCCGCCACCCGGCCCCCGGTGAACGCGAGCGCGCGGATCCGCGAGTCCTGGGCGAGCAGCTGCCCGGTTTCGGAGTCGCCGTGTACGAGCTGGAACAACGCCGGGGGCGCCTCGGCGTCCGCGATGGCCCCGGCCAGTACCTCGGCGAACAGCACCGGTCCGGACGGTGCCCAGCCGGACGGTTTGGCGATCACCGGTGCCCCGGCAGCGAGCGCGAAGGCGGTCTTCTTCGCGACGGTGAACGTCGGCGCGTTCCACGGGGCGATCACCGCCGTCGGCCCCCACGGAAGGTGCAGCAGCCGCACCGGTCCGCTCGAACCGGAGAGGCTCTGCTCGCCCTGCTCGGCGGCCAGGCGGGTCGCCGCCGCGCGGAACACGTCCGGCAGTCCGTCGGCGAACATCCCGGTGACCGTGCGGACGACCCCGCTGGTGAGCGAATCGGCCGCGGCGATCTCGTCGAGCCGTGCTTCGAGTGCCGCGGCGACCCGCCGCAGGAAGGCGATCCGGTCGGTGATCGGGCTGGTGCGCCAGGAACCCTTGCGGTGCAAGGATTCCGCTGCGGCGATCGCCCGGTGCACCGCGTCCGGCGCGGTCTGCGTCCGAGCCTGCAGCAGCTCCCCGGTGTCCGGGTGGCACAGGGGCGCCTCCGGCAGCTCCGCGGGGACGGACCACTGCCCGTCGATGAGGTCGCGCTGAGCGGGCAGGGTGACGGTGGTGGTCACGGAGTCGGGTCCTTCGCGGTCGACGGGACGGGGGATTCGGTTTCGCCGGTGGTGTCGGTGAGCAGTTGCGCGGCCGCGATGAGGCCCTCACGGCGGGTCCGCCACAGCACGAGCGAGAGCACCAGGCCGAGCACGAGCCAGCCGGCCACGATCGCGGCGGCGAGGTTCAGCGGCCAGACCGGGAACGGCCAGACCGTGTAGTACAGGCCGACCAGCAGGATCGCGCTCGCCAGCACCGGCAGGAGCACGTGCTTGACCGGATGCCATTCGGCGCGGAACCGGGTGCGGAACAACCGGATCACCGAGAGGTTCCCCAGCACGTACACCACGATCACGCCGAGCGTGACGAACAGCCCGACGAAGCTGAACGCGCCGGTCGGCGTGAGCCAGAACCCGACGCCGAGGCAGACCGCGACGTTGAGCAGTGTGGTAGCGGTGAGCGCGGCGACCGGGGTCCGGTGCTTCGGGTGCACCGCGGCCAGCCGCCGGGGCAGGATTCCGCTGCGCCCCAGCGTGTACAGCACCCGCGCGCCGGCATTCTGCCCAGCCAGCGCGGAGGCCAGCGACGAGTTCAGCAGGGCCAGGGCGAGCAGCAGCCACGCCCAGCCGGAGAACCGGTCGGCGAGGGCGAAGAACGCGTTCTCCCCGGCACCGATGTCCGCGAGCGAACCGGTGCCCCAGCCGACCACCATCGCGTAGCCGGCCAGCACCCACACCGAGCCGACCGCGATGATCGAGATCACCACGGTGCGGGGGATGGCCCGCCGCGGGTTCGCGGTCTCCTCGGCCAGCGGCGCCGCCGATTCGAAACCGGTGAACAACAGGACGCCGAAGGCGAAGGCGAGGAACACCGTGTTCGTGCTCGATCCGGTGCCCGAGAGCCGGAACGGATCGAAGGTGAACGCCGCGGATCCCGTGCGCACCAGCAGGAACACCGCGAACGCCACGATGATCAGGCTTTCCGCGATCCCGACCGCGACGGTCAGCCGGGCCGAGGGCTGGATCCCGCGCACCGTGGCGAAGTGCACGATCGCGAGCAGCACCAGCACGATCACCCACCACGGCAGGTGGAAGCCCAGGTTCTGCTCGATGACCGGTTCGAGAATGCCCGCGGTGAACAGCGTGGCGATGGTCGGGATCAGCGGGTCGTAGAGGAAATACGCCCACGCGGTCACGAACCCGGCCCGTTCGCCGAGGCCGTGACTGACGTAGCTGTAGTACCCGCCCGACGACGGGAGCTTGCGGGCGAGCATCGAGACACAGAGCCCGGTGAGCAGAATGGCGACCAGCGCCATCAGCAGGATCAACGGGACCGCGGCACCGACCAGCCCGGCCAGCTGCGGGCCGATGACGATGATCCCCAGCGCGGGGCCGAGATGGCTGACCGCCTGGAAGATCACCTCACCCTGGCCGAGAACTCCCTTGTGCAGACCGGAAACGTCGTTGTTCGCCATGACTGACCACCTGGGGGGTGTGGGGACTAAATGCTTTCGAAATACCGTTCCCGGTCCCAATCGCCGACCGAGCGGAGGAAGACCCGCCATTCGTTGCGGGCGACGTCGGCGTAGTGCTTGGCGACGTCCTTGCCGAAGGCCGCGGCGGTGAAGGCGCTGCGGTCGAATCGCTCTGCCGCCTCCGCCAGCGTCTCCGGCAGGCCGGTGTCCTGCCCGGCGTAGGCGTCTCCGAGGCTGGGCTCGCCGGGCTCGGTGCCGTGGGACAGGCCGTCCCGCATGCTCGCCAGGACCGCGGCGGTGGCCAGGTACGGGTTGACGTCCGCGCCGGGCAGCCGCATCTCCAGCCGGTTGGCCTCCGGGGCGCCGGTGATCAGCCGGCAGGTGGTGGTGCGGTTGTCGAAGCCCCAGGTCAGCCCGTTTCCGGCGAAATCGGTGCTGAGCAGGCGGCGCATCGAATTGATCGTCGGTGCGTACCAGAGCATCAGGTCCGGGGTGTGCTGGAGCAGACCGCCTACGGCGTGCCGCAAGGCGGGCGCGACGGTGCGGGCCGCCGCCGCGTCGTAGAACGGGTGCCCGCCCTCGACGTCCTCGATCGACGCGTGCAGGTGGCAGGACGAGCCCATCCCGTCGGTGAGCGGCCGGGCCATGAAGGTGGCCGTCATCCCGTGGGCGCGGGCGAGTTCCTGGATCGCGCTCTTGTACAGCACGTGCCGGTCCGCTGTCTCCAGCGCGTCGCCGTATTCGAGGTTGATCTCCCACTGGCCGAGGCCGTATTCGGCCTGTGCCACCTCGACCGGGATCCCGCTCGCCTCCAGTGCCCGGCGGACCGTGCGGAAGAACGGCTCCAGCGCGTTGCCCGGCGCGATCGCGTAGTCCGAGCGCGCGAGCGTGGTGGGGGAGAGGTCGTGGTACCCGGCGCGGCGGAGTTCGTCCGGGGTGCCGTGGTAGAGGTGGAATTCCAGCTCGGTGGCCGTGTGCGCGGTGAGCCCGTCGCCCCGCAGCCGCCGGATCTGTTCGCCCAGCACGCTTCGCGGGGCGATCGGCAGCGGCTCGCCGGTGTGCTCGTCGACCGAATCGGCGAGGCAGATCGCGGTGTCCTCCAGCCAGGCGGCCCGGCGCAACGTGCCGAGATCGGGCCGCAGCCGGAAGTCGTGCCAGCCGGTGTGCGCGCCGGCGAAGTCGACCTGCAGCTCGTCCAGATCCTGCGTGACGTCCCAGGCGTACACGCAGGTGCACACGTGCAGCCCGGCTTCGCCGATGCGGCGGAACGAACGCACCGGCATCCGCTTGCCGAACAGCTTGCCGTAGAGGTCGACGCCGGCGACCACGACCGTGTCGATGCCCAGAGCGTCCAGTTCGGACAGTTCGAGCGGGCCGGTCATCGGGCCAGCCACCCGCCGTCGACCGGCAGCTGCGCGCCGCTGATGTAGGAGGCGTCGTCGGAGAGCAGGAAGGAAACCGCGGCGGCGATGTCGTCGGGGGTGCCCAGCCGCTGCACCAGCAGCCGCGACTGCATGGCTTCCAGCACCTCCGGCGAGTTCAGGTCCAGGCCGGGCAGGAAGTTGGTGGGCACCGGGCCGGGCGCGACCGCGTTGACCCGGACCTGGTGGCGCGCCAGCTCCACGGCGAGGGCCTTGGTCAGCATCTTGACTCCGCCCTTGGACGCGTTGTAGTGCACCTGCGCGAAGCCCTGCGAGGAGACCACCACTTCGGCCTCCACAGTGGACAGATTGACCACCGCGCCGCGCTGGGCCTCGCGGAAGTACGGGATGGCCAGCTGGGTGACCACGTAGACGCCCTTGAGGTTGACGTCGAGGACCAGGTCCCATTCCTCGTCGGTCAGCTCCTCCAGCGAGGACATCGTGATCAGGCCCGCGTTGTTGACCAGGTAGTCGAACCGGTCCCAGGCCGTGGCGGTGGCCTCGAACGCGGCCTTCACCGTGGCGCGGTCGCGCACGTCCGCGGCCAGCCCGAGCGCGGTGCCCCCGGCGTCCTCGATCGCCTTGGCGGTCTCCACCGCCCGCGCGTGGTCGAGGTCCACACAGGCGACCCGCGCGCCCTCGGCACCGAGCCGACGGGCGATCCCGCGGCCGATCCCGGACCCGGCACCGGTCACGAACGCGACCCGGCCTGTGTGGCGTTGCTCAAGCGATGGCGACATAATCCCTCTCCCTGGAGTGCGGTTCGCGGCGGTCCCGCCGTGCCCGGTCGACGAGCCAGAAGAACAGTGGATCCGGCTCGTCGAACATCTCCGGATGCCACTGGACACCGAGCACCGGCGCGTGCTCGGCTTCGATCGCCTCGATCACGCCGTCCGGTGCCCGGCCGATCGCGCGGAGGCCTTCGCCGACTTCCTCGACCGCCTGGTGGTGCAGGCTGTTGACGGAGATTCCCGCGCCGAACAGCGAGTGCGGCACCGACCCGGCGGTGAACGCCACCGGATGCGCCCGGTGGTTGCGCGGATAGCCGAGGAAACTGTGCCCTTCCCCGGCATCCGGCGGCAGGTGCGGCACGAGCGTGCCACCGCGGGCGACGTTGATCAGCTGCGCGCCCCGGCAGATGCCGAGAATCGGGAGCCCGCTCGCCCACGCCGCGTCGAGCAGCGCGAACTCGAACTCGTCCCGGCGCGGCTCGGCCGGACCGGCCTGCGGCCCCGGCGTGCGCCCGTAACCGCGGGGGTCGAGATCGGCTCCCCCGGACAGCACCAGCCCGTCGAGCCACCCGGCCACCCCGGCCGGTTCGCTCTCGGCGCTGAGCAGCACCGGGACGCCACCGGCGGCGGCCACCGAACGCGCGTAGTCGGCGAAGAACACCTCCACGGACGCGTCTTCGACCACCGGCGGGAACCCGGGCCCGGCGAGCTGCCGGCGCCCGCTGATCCCGATCAGAGGCTTATGGAACATAGGAATGAGATTAGAACCTTTAACCCCTCGGGTCAAACCCCCTTCCCGCGGGTTCGGGCGCTCTGCCGTAAGCCGTGAAGGGACCCTTCACAGCCTCAGCGTCCGTGAAGGGACCCTTCACGGCCTCCTTCCGGGCCCCGGGATCACCGGGCGACGGTGGTGGCGACGAGGTCTCGGCCCAGCTCCGGGTGCACAGCGCCGGAGCTGGGCAGCACGGCTTCGCTGAACCAGGTCTCGTCGGCCTCCGGATGCGGTCCGACGACGCCGACCTTGCCCTTGCCGCACGGCGCGACGACGGCCGCGACGGCGCCGCTCGGATAAGTCGCGAGCACGGTCGCCGGGGCGCCGTTGTCGAGCGTGAACAACGGTCCGTCCTGGAAGAACAGCGGCCGCTGTGCGCCTCGCCAGGTCACGGTGAGCACGGTGTCGGCCGTCGAATCCAGGTCTGAGCCTGAGGAACCGACGTATTCGTTGGCGTCGCCCGGGAGCAGGGTGAAGCCCGGCGACGCCCCGGCGAGGTAACCACCAAGGCAGAAACCGACGTAGTTTCCGCCACCCTGGACGTACGCGCGGATGTCGTCGGCGTAGTCGCGCATCGACCGCCAGGCCGGGGCGAGGCTGCCGCCGCCCGGCTGCGCGTAGAGCGCCGCTTTCGCCAGCGAATACGCGGTGAGCGGGTATTCCTCGTCCGGACCGATGTACGCGACGCGGTACTGGCCGTCCAGCAGCGCGGCGACCGCTTCGGGACAGTCGTCGGTCGATGCGGGGCCGCGATAGACGAGGGCGAGCGGCTGGGATTCCGTATCGGCTACTGCGATCCCGGGCACGGTGCTGGGGGAGACCCGGGCGCCGGGCAGGAATCGCCGCTGCTCCATCGGGACCCTCCCTTACCGTGGCGGGTTACGCACCGTGCTCACGATGATACCGCGTGGCACGGCGCGTGGTCGCTCGAACTGCTGTGACACCACGTTTGAGGGGCGAGTCGATCTATGCTGGGTGTCGTCGGTCCGCAGGCCTGCGAACCAGCAATCCTCCATCCGGATTCGTTGAGCATCCTCTTCGCTCAGCTCCGAGTTCAGGAGATCATCCAACTCTGAGAGGAGTTCCTCCGGTCGCCGCGCCCGCTGAGTCTGGTCTCATCCGGCATGCCCGTCCGTTGACCGCTCCACAGCCGGAACGTAGTCTCGATCGACGGAAGAAAGCCTCCGCGATTCGAACCAGGGGAGCCGAGCTGCGTTACACCGCGAACCTGTCGATGCTGTTCACCGAACTTCCCCTGCTTGAGCGCGCGTCGGCGGCGCGGGAGGCGGGGTTCGCGGCGGTCGAGTTCTGGTGGCCGTTCGACAGTGCCGACCCGGGGCCTGCCGAGGTGGCCGGGTTCGTGCGGTCCATCGAGCGGGCCGGGGTGCAGCTGACTGGGCTCAACTTCTACGCGGGCGACCTGGCGGCGGGGGAGCGCGGGCTGGTTTCCTGGGTCGGCCGGGAGGCGGAGTTCCGGGCCGCGCTGACGATCGCGGTCGGGATTGCCGAGCGTCTTGGATGTCGAAGCTTCAATGCTTTGTATGGCAACCGGATTCCGGGCGTTCGACCGTCCGAACAGGACGATGTGGCGCTGGTTCAGTTGCGTGCGGCGGCGGAGGCGGCGGACGGGATCGGTGCGCAACTTGTGATCGAGCCGCTGTCCGGGGTGTCGGACTATCCACTTCGGACGGCTGCTGATGTGCTGGCCGTGCTTGACCGGATCGGGCTGGACAACGTGCGGTTGCTGGCCGATCTGTACCACCTGGCGGTCAACGGCGACGACCTCGGATCGGTGATCGCTGCGCACACGCCGCGGATCGGGCACGTGCAGATCGCCGACGCCCCGGGGCGGCACCAGCCGGGTACCGGGCAGCTGGATCTGGCCGGATGCCTGGAGAAACTGCAGGCGGCGGGTTACCGCGGCCACGTCGGGGTGGAGTACGAACCGGACGGATCCACAGTGGACTCGCTGGAGTGGCTGCCGCGGGAACGGCGGGGCTGCTGAAGAGCTGTACCGGTCGCGGGGTGGTGGGGCATCAAGCCCCGGCACATCCGACGATGCCCCGTCGACCGTCCCGAACACCAGACCCGCACTCCCGACGCTCACCCAACCCCACGCCGACGCAGCTGCCTCCGCACAAGCGGCCAGAACGCAGCGATCACCGCGAGAGACACGATGCTCGTCCACACCTGGGTGCGAGCGTCGTCATCGGTCAGGAGCATGACTGCGACGATCGCGACGACGCCGGCCACGGTCAGGATGCCCAGCCACGGGTGCAGCCACATCCGCGGTTTCAGTCCGGCGCGCTGCTCGGGCGTCATCTTGTGCCGCATCCGCATCTGGGTGCACGCGATGAAGGTGTAGACGAACAACGCGACCAGGCCCGCGGAGTTCATGATGAAATCGAAGATGCCGGAACCCGGCGCGACGAAGTTGACGACGACCGCGACGTAGCCGCCGATGGTGGACGCCAGCACGGCCACGGCCGGTACGCCCGCTTTGCTCTCGCGCGCCACGAAACGCGGTGCGAGCCCCTGTTCGGCGAGTGCGGAGAACATCCGGCTCGCCGAATACAACCCTGAATTGAGTACAGAACACGCGGCGGTGAGGACCACCGCGTTCATCACCAGTCCGGCGCCGGGCAGCCCGAACAGCGCGAAGGCGTGCGCGAACGGCCCTTCCCGCTTGGGATCCGGCAGCTCGTTCCACGGCACGATGGTGACGATCAGCAGCACCCCTCCGACGAAGAAGAGCAGGATCCGCCAGATCACCGTGCTCACTGCCTGCCGCACGCCCCTGGCCGGGTCTTCCGATTCGGCCGCGGCCATCACCGCGATCTCGGTGCCGAAGTAGGAGAAGATCACGATCGCCACCCCGCTGAGCACGGGCCACCAGCCGTTCGGCGCGAATCCGCCGTGCGTCCAGAGGTTCGGGAGCGCGAAGTGCGCCTTCGGCCAGAGCCCGAACGCGAACAGCGCGCCCACGCTGAGGAATACCACGATCGCGGCGACCTTGATGCCGGCCAGCCAGTACTCGACCTCGCCGAAGGAACGGGCGGAGACGAGGTTCGTGGTGGTGAAAACCAGCAGTAGCACCACGGAGAACACCCACTGCGGCACGGCCGGGAACCAGCTGTCGAGCACCGAGCCGCCGACCACCGATTCGAACGCGATGACGCCGATCCAGTAGTACCAGTACAGCCAGCCGACGAGATAGCCCGCCCAGTCGCCGAGCCCGGCCCTGGCGTACTCCATGAACGACCCGATTGCCGGGCGCGCCGCGGCCATCTCGCCGAGCATTCGCATGGCGAGGAACACGAGCAGCCCGCCGAGCAGGTACGACACGACTGCCGCGGGGCCAACCGACCGCACTACGTTGCCCGAACCGACGAACAGGCTCGCCCCGATGATCCCGCCGAGCGCGATCATCGTGATGTGCCGGGACCGGAGCTTCTTGCCGCCGCCCGCGGGAGAATCGCTGCCGGTGTCCGGATTCCCCGTGCTCTGCGCCGTACCGCGATCGGCCATCGATCGTCTTCTTTCTCGTGCCGCGGACCTGCTGCCGAATTCGCCGAGGGTAGGCCGTTACGCGCGGGCCGGCGGTGGCGCGCGACGGTGATCATCCGAATGGATCAGCGGGCCGCCCTGCCTGACGTCGGTCGGACGCGCGGACCGTTCTCGACCGTACGAGACGGCCGTTGCCGCGTTCGAGCCGGAATTCGGTGCCGATGTTGCGGCGGGCGCTGATCCGGATGGAACGCAGCTGCGCGTTGCGGGCCAGCCGGAGAACAAGCCGGCACATCAGCCCGGCGAGGACTACTTCGCAGAGTGCGATCGCGATCAAGGAAGCGACCTCTTTCATGATGGAGTGGCGTGTGGGTTCGGCCGTCGCCCACGACAGAGGACCTTGTCCGACGACCGCAGTCGGGAGGGGCGCACAACGCAGATCGGCGACGGCGCCGACGACGGCGCCGAAGGAGACGCCGCGTTGTTCGAGCAACTGCGTGTGGCGGGGTTCTCCGGGCCGAGCCGGCGGCTGGTGACGAGGGAAATCGCCGCGTACTGCCAGACCGTGGTCGGAGCCTGGGTGGAGACCCGGGAGATCTTCCGGCGCCGCGGCTATGTGCTGCGGCAGCAGTCCTGGCCGGCTGGGTGACCGACGATTGTGTCGAGGTGTTCCCGAACGTCTGGCGCCGCTTCCTGACCGCGACGGAGACTGGAAGCGCAGGCGCTGCTGGCCGAACTCGAAGTCCTGCGTCCGATGGCCGAACGGTCGTCGGCTGTGCGCTGACACCGCGTGCCCTGGAGGGACAATCGCGCCGGCTGCGGCTGCGCTTGCGTACGGCAGAGGAGGCATGAACGTGGACGCGAGTTTTCAGCGTGCGGCTTTGCGAGTCGTTCCCCGCCACGACGGCGAAGCGATCCGCCAGGTCTCGGGGCTCAGACCGGGCTGGTCGTGCCGAGCGGCGGCACCCGGACGGGCCGTTCGTACACGGTGCACGATCTGCTCTTGCTGAAGGTGGTCGTGCGGCTGCTCAACACCGGTGTGCCGGCCCGGAACATCCGGGTCGCGAGTGCACCTCACCCGAGGGGAGGAGCTGCTTGCGGTGATGAAGGACGAGGTCCCGGATTTCACCGGCTCGGAGTGACCGCGACGGCCGGGCGTGACCTGATCGGCGTGAACGCGCCGATCAGGTCACGAAGACTCTCACCCGAGACCTTCCCGCTCCGCCGCGTCCCATCCGCCCAATACGTGCAGATCCGGCAGATCCGCCAGCCCCGCCCGGAAGTCGGGGGAGGGCACCTCGCCGCTGGTCTGCACGTCGATCAGGGCCGGCGCGTTCGCCAGCGCGAGGCGGATGGCCGGGGCCAGGTCCTCGATCCGGGTGACGTGCTGGGCGTGCAGCCCGAGCGCGTCGGCGAGGCGGTCGTAGCGGCAGCCCGGCAATTCGGTGTTGAAGTGCGGGTTCGAGGCGTAGTTCTCCACGTGGTCCAGGCGTTCGATGTTCCACGCCTGGTTGTTGGCGATGATGAACACCGGCTGCGCACCCGACCGCCGGGCGGTGTCGAGTTCGAGTGCGTTGAAGCCGAACGCGCCGTCCCCGATCACGGCGACGACGCGGCGGCCGGGGTGGATCAGGGAAGCGGCCACGGCGAAGGGCACGCCGACGCCGAGCGAGCCGAACGTGCCGGTGTCCAGCCGGGCGGGCGGGCGCAGGCCCACCCGCGCGAACGACAGGATGTCGCCGCCATCGGCGATGAGCAGGGCCGACGGGTCGTCGAGGGTGCGGTTGAGGACTTCGAGCATCGCGTTCGGGTGGATGCGGCCGTCCGGGCCGTACGGGGTGGCGCGGGCCTTGCCGGCCCAGTCGTCCCGCCGCCGGTGGTCGTCCGCGCGCAGTTGCGAGTGCCACTCGGTGTCGGGATCGTGCGGCGTGAGGTCCAGGCCGTTCAGCGCGGGAAGAACCCGGCCGGGATCGCCCTTCACCTCGACGTCGGGTGCCCGGTTTTCCGTCAGCTCCTCGAAGGTACGGCCGATGCGGACGAACGTGCGCGCGGACCGGAAGACCGCGGGGGAGCCGTAACCGAGCGAGAAGTCCAGCCGCCTGCCGATCGTGATCACCGTGTCGGCCTGGGCCATCGCGGCGGAACGGACGGCCGGGACATAACCGGCGTGCGTGGGAGGCACCAGGCCGCGGCTTTCCGGGGTGTCGAGGTAGAGGGCCCCGGTCGCGTCCAGGAAGTCCACGAGCGCGGGCGGGTGCTCCGCGGCGCCGCGACCGCTGATCACGATGGGGCGGCGGCTTTCCCGGATGGCCGCGGCGGCGGCGTGGAGTGCTCCGTGGTCGGGATTCACCGGGCCGGCGGCGTTACGGGCCCTGGTCGGCTCGTCCGGGCGGTACCACCGTGCGGCGCCGCGCAGGACGTCCACGGGAAAGTCCAGATAGGACGGACCGGCGGGGCCGTCCTCCCCGAGCGCGGCGGCGACGGCGGCGTGCAGGAACGGCAGCACCTGCCGGTCGTGCCGGACGGTCCGGGCGAAGCGGGTGAGGGGAGCGACCAGCTCGGCTTGATCGAGTTCTTCGAGCGCGCCGAGGCCGAGCTGATCGCTCGGCGGAACCGCGGACAGCACCAGGATCGGCGAACGGGCGTAGCCGGCGGCGGCGATGCCGGTGACGGCGTTCGTCAGGCCGGGCCCGGTGGTGACCGTGGCGACCGCGAGCCGTCCGGTGAGGTCGGCTTCGGCCTGTGCCATGTGGACGGCGGCGGCCTCGTGCCGGACGTCGACCACCTGCAGGCCGGCGTGGGTGACCGCTTCCCAGATCGGCTTGATGTGGCTGCCGGTGAGTCCGTAGACCCGCCGGACCCCGGCTTGCGCCAGGAATGCCGCGACCGCTTGGGCGACGGTGGATGGCTTGGGCACGGTGAATTCTCCTCGGGGAAGTGGGCGGTCAGCTGTGCGTGCCGACGTATCGGTCGGCTTCGGCGTCCCAGGTCCCGGCGGTCAGCCCACGGCGCCGGAGCTCGGTCTTGGCGATCTTCTCCGTCGGCGTCCGCGGCAGGGTGCCGGTGCGCACCTCGACGTAGCGCGGCACCATGAACTTCGGCAGCTGGTCGACGCAGTGCGCGAGCACGTCGCCGGGCGTCAGCGCGGACCCCTCGGCGGCGACGACGATCAGCAGCACGTCCTCTTCGCTCAGTTCGGACGCGACCGCGACCGCCGCGCTTTCCACGACGAGCGGGTGCTCGCCGACGACCGATTCGAGTTCGAACGCCGAGATGTTCTGGCCGCGGCGCCGGATGACGTCCTTGATCCGGTCGGCGAAGTACAACCAGCCGTCCGCGTCCAGGTGCCCGGCGTCGCCGGAGTGGAACCACAGATTCCGCCAGGCACTCTGGGTTTCGGTGGGCATCGCGTGGTAGCCGCGGGAGATCGTCCACGCATTCCGCGGCCGCACCACGATCTCGCCGACCTGCCCCGGCGGGCACGGCTCGTCGAACTCGTCGACCACCCGCACGTCGAAGTGGTCGGTGGCGACCTTGCCGCACGAGCCGGGCCGCGACTGTCCGGCCGTGTCGTAGGCGACCCAGTTGGTCTCGGTCTGCCCGTAGGCGGTGACCAGCTGCAGCCCGAAACGCTCCTCGAAACCGGACTTCATCGAGATCATCGGGAGCGCCTGCGCGATCCGTAGCGAATGCTGACGGTCGGCCGCGCCGGGTGGCTGCTTCCACAGCATGTGCGCCATGGCGCCGAGCATGTTCGTCGCGGTCGCATCGCTGTCACGGGCCTGCTGCCAGTACCGGCTGACGCTGAAACGTTCGGCGAACGTGCCTTTCGTGCCGTACACCAAGGGAAAGTAGGCGCCCCAGAGCTGCCCGTCGGCGTGGAACAGCGGCAACGGCGTGAAATACGAGTCCTCCCGGGTGAGCCCCAGGCTCGCCGCGTACAGCTCGACCCACAGGTAGTACTGGTGGTGCGGCATGACCACGCCCTTGGCCGGACCGGTGGTGCCCGAGGTGTACAGAATCGCCAGTGGATCCGAGTAGTGCGGGCGATGGTCGAGCGCGGCGGCGCTGCCCTCGGTCAGCTCCCGGAATTCGAGGACGCGATCGGTGGTGATGCCGCTTTCGGTGGCGTCGGCGCGCGAGCCGCCGACGACGATGACGGTCGTGATGCCGGGCTGTGCCGCGACGGTTTCCGCGATGTCGGCGAGAAAGTCTCGGTGGCACAGGAGAACGCTCGCCCCGGAGTTGCCGAGGACGTGGGCGAGCAGCCGGCCGCGCAGCTGAATGTTGACCGGCACCTCCACCGCGCCGAGCTTCGCGGCCGCGAACCAGGTCAGCACCAGTTCGAGGCAGTTCGGCACCAGCATCGCGATCCGGTCGCCCGCGCCGAGGCCCAGCCTCTTGAGCGTGTGCGCGATCCGGTTCGTCGAGAGCTGCACGTCGTGGAAGGTCACCGCGGCGTCCGCGCCGAATTGGAGGAACTCGCGGTCTCCGTCGGTCTCGGCCCACCGGGTGAGCAGTGCGGGCAGGACCCGATCGGCATGATCGGGAACCTGGAAACCCGCCGGATCCGCATTGCCGGGGGTTCTCAGGGACCGGAAGTCGTTCATTGCAGCGCCACTTCCTTCGAGGTTCGAAGCCGGGCGGCTCAGTCGATCGAGCGAACTGGCCTAGAACAGTAGGCCATATCGAGCGAATATGGGCAACCACCGCCAGGTTTGGCCCTATACTTTGGGTTGTTCTCATCCACGGACCGGCAGGCCATGCCGGTCCGCACGGGGGCGGGGAGGTCCCAATGACAGTCCGGAAACAGGGAACAGGGGTGGGCCGATGGCCAGCGTGAGGCTCAGCAGCAGCTCCGCGACCCCGGTGTACCAGCAGATCGTCGAGCAGATCCGGTACCTGATCGAGGCCGGGCAGCTGGAGACCGGCGAGCGCCTGCCCTCGGCGCGGCTGCTCGCGGAGAATCTGCGGGTGAACCGGAACACCGTCGCGAAGGCCTACTCGCGGCTACGGGACATGCAGCTCATCGCCAGCAACGGCGCGGCGGGCACGGTGGTCAAGGCCAAGGCGGCGCCGGATCTGAACGCCGCCCAGCGCGACCAGGTGCGCGAGCTGCTCGCGGAACCGGTGCGCGCGGCGGTCGAGCTGGGCCTGGCCCCCGACGAGATCGGCCACATCGCGGTCAACCTCGCACTGCAGGCCGGCAGTGACCAGCTGCACCCGGTTTTCGTGGAGTGCAACGAAGAACGCGCCACCGCCTTCGCCGAGGAGCTCACCGCGCGGCTGGGCGTCACCGTGCGGCCGAGCCTGATCGCCGAGCTGGACGAACAGGCCGCCGACTGCGACGTGCTGGTCACGACGTTCTTCCACCTCGCCGAGGTGCGCCGCTGGGTGCGCGGGTCGGGCCGGCACATCGAGACCGTCGCGGTGGTGGTGTCGCCGCACATCCAGACCCTGATGCGGATCGCGACGCTGCCGCGCGCGGCCCGGGTCGGCGTGCACTACTCGACCGAGCACCAGGCCGAGCAGGTCCGCGACTGGCTGGTCGACGCCGGCTCGAAACATGTCTCGGTGATCCCGTTCCAGGAGGCGGAGATCCCGGCCGGGCTGGACGTGCTGGTGGTCCCGGCCGAGCACCCCGAGCTGGGCGACGGGGCGGCCGAGGGCACCCAGGTGATCGAGTTCGGCGGCGTATTGGACGAGGGGTCGGTGCGGATGCTCGGGGAGGTGCTCGGCGAGCTGCGGCAGCGGTCGCTCGCGCCGGGGCCGTCCGGACGGGGCCGAAGCGCGCCGGAGTCCCTGGTCCGGGGGAGTTGACTCCTGCTAACGTGCCCTAGGAAGCTAGGACAACAAACGGTCTGTGCAGGTCGGCCAGTCTGCGCCGGGCCTGTTCCGCCGGAAGTCCGGGCCACGCCCTCGCCGCCGGGGGCCCTCGAATGACGCACTCGGGACGCCTCGCCGTTCCGCCGGTGCCTGCTGAAGGGAGCACGACGTGACCGCAACCCAGAGGTGCCGCGATCTCGGGATCACCCTGGGGATCTTCCCGCCGGGGCGGCACAACGCGATCACCGATGTGCCAGGCGTGCGTGTCGGGCACTGCACGATCTCCGAGGGCGAGGGACCGCTGGTCACCGGGAAGGGGCCGATCCGCACCGGTGTGACCATTGTGGAGCCGCGGCCGTCGGTGTGGCGGTCCCCGGTCTTCGCGGGTGCGCACCGGCTCAACGGCAACGGCGAGATGACCGGGCTGTCCTGGATCCGCGAGAACGGGCAGCTGACCACCCCGATCGGGCTGACCAACACGCACTCCGTCGGCGCGGTGCGCGACGCGATCATCGCCGAGATCCACCGTGACCGCGGTGACGACGAGTCCTACTTCTGCCTGCCGGTGGTCGCCGAGACCTACGACGGAATCCTCAGCGACATCAACGGTCAGCACATCCGCGCGGAGCACGTCGAAGCCGCGTTCCGCGCCCTGTCGGACGGTCCGGTCCCCGAGGGCAGCGTGGGCAGCGGCACCGGGATGATCTGCCACGAGTTCAATGGCGGTATCGGGACTGCCTCGCGGTTGGTGCCCAACGCGCATTCCGGCGCCTACACCCTCGGCGTGCTCGTCCAGGCCAACCACGGGCAGCGGCGCCGGCTGCGCGTCGACGGCGTCCCGATCGGCGAGCGGATCCCCACCGAGATCGTGTCCTCGCCCTACGAGGATCTGCGCAAGGAGATGGCGGGCAGCGGCTCGATCATCGTCCTGATCGCCACCGACGCCCCGCTGCTGCCGCACCAGTGCGAGCGGCTGGCGCAGCGCGGCGCGCTCGCGATCGGCCGGACCGGCGGGATTGGCGAGCACAACAGTGGTGACCTGCTGCTGGCCTTCTCCACCGGCAACGACACGCTTCCCGGCGTCGGGCTCGGCGAGCTCGACTTCGAAGACATCCCGGTGCGCATGGCCAGCGACACGGTGGTCGAGCTGCTCTTCGAAGCGGTCATCGACGCGACCGAGGAAGCGATCGTCAACTCGATGCTGGCCGCGGCCACGACGGTTGGCCGCGACGGCATCACCGCGCACCCGCTGCCCGCCGAGCAGCTGCGTGCCGCGGTCGTCGGTGCCCGCGAGAACGCGGAGGGCGCCGCGAGCTGAGCCTCGCGGCGGGCGGACCGGGTGGCGTACCCGGTCCGCCCGCCGTCGGTAGTCCCCACCCCCGAACCGGAGGAGAAGCACTGTGGGCACGTCCAGGATCGACGAAGTTCTGGCCGAGATCGAAGAAGAAGCCACGCAGTACCTTGCCGAACGGGCCGAGGGGACACTCGTCCTCGGAGCCTCGGTTCGGGGCGAGCGCCACGTCCGCTGCCTGCGTTCGCCCGGCGCGGAGCTTGCGCCGCTTCCCGACGCCGACTCGGTGTACGAGATCGGCTCGGTCTCGAAGGTCTTCACCACGACGCTGCTGGCCGTCCTGGAGGGACGGGGGCTGCTCGGCCTGGAGGACCCGATCCGCAAGTACCTGCCGAAACACCTGCGGCTGCCCGAGGAGATCGGGTCGCTGACGCTGCGGCAGCTGGCCACGCACAGCGCCGGGTTCGGCTCGGTCGGCAAGCAGCATCAGCGGTTCATCGACGAGGAGACGCGCGGCACCGAACCGCCCTTCGGCGTCTACACGCACTATCTGCGCTACCGCAAGGAACATCTGTACGCCGACCTCGAAACCGCGGAGCTGGAATACCCGACCGGGAAGGGCTGGCTGTACTCGGTCCTCGGCATGGGCACCCTCGGGCACATCGTGGAACTGGTGGCTGGGCGACCGTACGAGGAACTGCTCAAGGAGACGATCTGCGAGCCGCTGGGCCTGGCCGACACCGGCTACACCCTGTCCACGGCACAGCAGGCGCGGATGGTGACCGCCTTCGACCGGCTCGGGCAACCGTGCCCGAACTGGTACCACGACGTGATGCTGCCCCAGGGCGGGCTGCGCTCGACGATGAACGACCTGCTCACGTTCACCGAAGCGAACCTCAAGGCGAGCGCGGACGGCGACGATTCCGAGCTGTCCAGAGCGATGCGCCTTACTCGGGTGGAGTACTTCGACGGGCCTGCGGCCTACCAGGGCCAGGACGACGAGGACGGGAATGACTTCGTGCAGGGCCTCGCCTGGCGCGGCCTGCCCCGGCCGACCGGCCGAGCCTGGTGGCATCCCGGCACCACGCTGTTCTACCTCGCCGGTGCCGGGGTGGACGAGCACGCGCAGGTCGGCTTCGCGATCATCTCCTCGCACCGGCTGAGCCTCATCGACCGGCAGGTGCTGCACCCGCTTCAACAGGACTGGTTCCGCCGCCTCTGCTGACGGGGCCCACCATCGCTCCCCCCGCGCCAAGGCTGTGAAGGGACCCTTCACGGACTCTGCGGCCGTGAAGGGTCCCTTCACAGCCCTGCCGGGTCGGTGCGGGTCACCGGAAATGCGACGAACCGCTCCTCCGGAAGCCCGGGGGAGCGGTTCGCCGTAGTCTCAGCCGCCCGCCGTGCGGACGGCTACCACCCGGCCTTTCGGATGAGGTCGCCGAGCAGTTCGGGCAGCAGTGCCCGCATGAGGCTCAGATGCCCGTGCTCGGCCAGCAGATGCAGGTCCGAGCCCGGGATCTGCAGCGCCATCCAGGCGGTGTGCCGGCAGGAGATGAACTTGTCCTGCCGCCCGGCCCAGAACGCCACCGGGGTGGTCACCGAGGGGAGGTCGAATCCCCACGGCGTGGTGAGCGCGATGTCGTCTTCGAACCAGCCTTCGATGCCGTTCTCCAGCGCCTTGGCCAATCCCGCGCCGACGCGCCCGGCGTCGCCGGCGATCACCGCGCGGTCCACCTCGGGCAGCGCGTCGCCGGTCAGCTCCACGAAGTTGCCGACCGGATTCTCGCGGATCTCGGCGCCGTGGCGCTCCAGCCACGGCCGGACGGCGTCGGGACCCTGGTCGGCGAGTGCCCACTCCTCGTGGTTCGACGGGGCCATGCCGTCGTAGTAGTCGAGACCTTCCGCGTCCCGCGGTGCCGGGCTGACGACGACCGCGGCCGCCTTGCAGGACGGGGCGAGCGCCGCCGTGGCCAGGGAGTGCGGTCCGCCGCCGGAATAGCCCGCGCTGATGAACTCGCGGACGCCGAGTTTCGCGACCACCGCCTCGATATCGCCCGGCACGTCGGCCATCCGCCGTCCGGGGTTCGGGGTGCTGCGGCCGTAGCCCGGCCGTAGCGGGACGACCACCCGCAGCCCGAGCGCGTCGCACACCTCCGCGAGCAGGGGATCCGGCGCGGCGCCGCTGGGCGTGCCGGGCTGGTGGACCAGCGCCCGCTCCTGATCGCCGTGGACGAGCACTTCGCAGGTGCGTCCGTCGGGCAGCGGAACGAGTTCGTAGGACCAGCCGGGGGCGAGTTCGGCAGACATGGGTGATCCTTCATGTGTCGATGACGGGCGGTACCCGCTCGGTGTCTGGTGGCGATCCGGCAGGGTACCCGTGGCGAGGGCGGGACCGGGCGATCTGCCTCCCTGGCTGGAGGGGCCCGCACCGCCAATGATTGTCATAGCTCGGTAGGTGACAACGATAGTGACCAGGTCGCGAAAGTCGCAAGACATGCGTCCGGATCGGCGCCAGTCCGGGAATGCTCCGGGCTGGCTAGGCCATTCCATGCTGATCTTGGGGCATATAACGGGGAAAATGACCTAGGAATGTAGGCCTTGACAGTCATGGGGGTGTGCGACAAACTACATCACCACGTTGAGCCTAGCCGATACACCACTCATGGTCAGGTATCCAGCACACGTGACCGGTTCCACGCCGGCCCCGATACATCGGAGGTTGGTCCCGATGGTTGCCGTGCACACCCGCTGTGCCGAGGCGAGTCCGGGACGAGTCCCTTCCTTCGGCGGCCCCGTGCGGACGGGGCCGGACAAGAGCACCCGCGAGAGACCTCCCGCGGGCATCGCAGGAGATGGTCAGTCGAACCGGAGGAACTGATGTCCAGGATTCCAGACCTGCGGGCGCGTTCGCCCCGTGCGCGGAGGACGCGGGTGATCGCGGCGGGAGCGGCCGCCGTGTGCCTGGTGGTGGCCGGGTGCGCGAACAACCAGCCGCCAGGCGCCGACCGGAAGACCACCGACGGTGGGTCGGTCGTCTCGGTCGAGCCCGGAAAGAGCGTCGCGACGTCCCCGATCCCCAAACTCACGGTCGGCTTCTCGCCGGCCTACACCTCACTCGACCCGACCGCGGGCAAGGCCGGATCCGGCTATTACTACATGGGCCAGCTCAGCCTGGAGACGCTGCTGCAGCTCACTCCGGACGGGAAACTGCAGCCGGGACTGGCGACCTCGTGGAAGCAGAACAGCCCCACCGAGTACGTCTACAACCTCCGCCAGGGCGTGAAGTTCTGGGACGGCAAGGACTTCACCGCCGACGACGTGGTCTTCTCGCTGACCCGCGACGGCGGGGAGTCGTTCGGGAAGAGCGGGTTCTATGGCAGCGTGGACAAGATCGAGGCGCGTGATCCGCACACCGTCGTGGTCACGCTGAAAAAGCCGGACACCTCCTGGAAGTACACGCCGGCCCTGCCGTACGCGCAGATCTATCAAAAGGCCTTCACCGAGGCGCACAAGGACTCCTTCGGCACGCCCGGCACCCTGGTGATGGGCACCGGCCCGTGGAAGGTGACCAGCTTCGACCCGAACAAGGGCGCCGAGTACACGGCGAACCCGACTTACTGGGGCGGTGAGCCGCCGATCAAGCAGCTCAATGTCAACTTCTACCAGACCGAGACCAGCCTGGCGCTGGCGATGCGGGCCGGCCAGGTCGATGTCGCGCCGGCGGTGTCCGCGCCGGATTCGTTCGCTTCGTCCTCGGGGGTCCAGGTGACGACCCGGTCGACCTGCGGTACCTCGTTGTTCAGCATGCCGACGCAGACCGCGCCGTGGAACGACATCCACGTCCGGCTCGCCGTCGCCGCCGCACTGGACAAGAAGGAGCTGCTCAAGGCGACCGCGGGGGCCGACGTCGACACCCTCGACACGCTGATCGCGCCGTCGCTGCTGCACAACATCGGTGACCCCGCGGCTGCGGACGCGGCGCTGGCGAAGATCGAGAAACACCCCTACGATCTGGCCAAGGCCAAGGAGGAACTGGCGAAGTCGAGCAAGCCGACCGGCTTCTCCGGCACCCTCACCTCCACCAACGACCAGGGCTCGCTGCGGATCAGCCAGGCGATCGCCGCGCAGCTGAAGAAGATCGGCATCAACCTGGAAATCGTGCCACTGTCCACCACGGCGTACTACGAGGTGCTGCTCGGGCCGGCCGACAAACGTCCCCCGACGTACATCACCACAGGTGGCTGCTCCCCGGATGCGTCCTGGGACAACTTCTTCCTCGGTGACGGTGGGCTCAACGTGGCGAACTACCACCCGGCCGAGATGGACCAGCTCCTCGTGGACGGCAAGGCCGCGACGGATCCGGTCAAGCAGTTGCAGGCCTACACCCGGATCCTGGAGATGGTCGCGACCGACGTGCCGTACGTGCCGCTCTTCCACGAAGGCGCCACTTACGCCTCGAAGAATTACGAGTGGGTGAACTTCGGGGACTACTGGACCTCCACGTCCTGGCCGATGAACTTCAAACCACGGTGATCATTGGCCGCACCCAGCACAGCTAATGGCGCACGGCCCGGTTCCCGCCGGGCCGTGCGCCCCATTCCCCAGGAGGACGTGATGACGCGACCGGTGGTCCGCCGATGAGCAAATCGGGCTTCGTGTGGTACCTCGTGCGACGGCTGGCCACGATGGCCCTGCTGCTCGTCGTGGTCTCTTTCCTGATCTTCTCATTGACCTACCTGAGCCCGGGCAGCCCGGTGGACGTGCTGCTCGGGCCGAACACCCGCACCAGCGAGGCGGTCGCCGCGCTCAACGCGAAGTACCACCTGCAAGATCCGTTCTTCGCCCAGTACTGGTACTGGCTCACCAATGCACTGCACCTGGACTTCGGCACCTCGATTCTGTCGTCGCTGCCGGTCGGCGATCAGATCGGCGACCGGTTGCCGGTCTCGCTGTTCCTCGGCGGATATGCCTACGTGCTGACCATGG
The DNA here is from genome assembly GCF_003600245.1 of Amycolatopsis panacis. Lineage (NCBI taxonomy): Bacteria > Bacillati > Actinomycetota > Actinomycetes > Pseudonocardiales > Pseudonocardiaceae > Amycolatopsis > Amycolatopsis panacis. Next base: position 20,369 of record NZ_QZFV01000104.1, on the reverse strand, counting down.
TGTTCGGGATCATCCCGGGCATCGTCGCCGCGGTGAAGCGGGGCACCGCGTTCGACCGGAGCACGGTGGCTGCCTCGATCGTGGCGCTGAGCGCGCCGGCGTTCGTCACCGGCGTCTTCGCCCTCTACCTGTTCGCGGTGGTGCTGCCGGTGTTCCCGGTGGCCGGCATGGGCACCGGGTTCGTCGACGGGCTCTGGCATCTGACCCTGCCGGCGATCGCGCTCGCGCTGTCGGTGATGGCCTTGATGGTGCGGCACACCCGCGCCGCGATGATCGGGGTGCTGGACCAGGACTACGTGACGTTCGCGCGGGCGCGCGGGCTGTCCTCCCGCCGCGTGCTGGTCACCTACGCACTGCGGAACGCGCTGATCCCGGTCGTCACGATCAGCGGCGCGCTGCTCGCCGCGGTGATCATCGGCGGGGTGATCGTCGAGCAGACGTTCTCGCTCAACGGCGTCGGATCGCTGCTGATCCAGTCGGTCGAGACGAAGGACGTACCCACGATCCAGGGCGTCGCGCTGGTGGTGGCCGCGATCATCGTCGTGGCCAACCTGCTGGCCGATCTCACGTACCTGGTCGTCGACCCACGGATCCGGCTCGGGAGGCACGCGCAATGACGGTAGCCGAGTACGACCTCGGGAAGGCCCGGGACAAACCCCGCCTGATCCGGCGGCTGCGCCGGGTGCGCGGGGCGGTGGTGGTGTCCTTCGCGATCATGGGGCTCGCCCTGGTGATGGCGTTGTTCGGCCAGTGGCTCGTGCCGCAGGACCCGGCCGCGCAGGACCTGACCGCCGCGCTGGCGCCTCCCAGCGGCGCGCACTGGCTCGGTACCGACGAGCTCGGCCGCGACGTGTTCTCGCGGCTGATCGCCGGCAGCCGGACCGCGTTCTTCGCGCCGCTGGTGGTGGCAGGCGGCGCGATGCTGTTCGGCAACGTCCTCGGGCTGCTGGCCGGGTATCGCGGCGGGATCATCGACGCGTTCATCATGCGGCTGGCTGACCTCCTGATGGCCGTGCCCGGCCTGCTGATCATCATCGTGGTGGCCGGCACGATCGGCGGCGGCTTCTGGACCGCGGTCATCCTGCTGATGGCGCTGATGGTGCCCTTCGACGCGCGCGTCGTGCGCGGTGCGACGCTCGAACAGGTGCCGCGGCCCTATGTCGAGGCTGCCCGCACCCTCGGCGTGCCGAATCGCCGGATCATGTTCCTGCACATCTGGCCGAACATCTCGGCGGTGGTCGTGGCCAACACGTGTATCGGCTACGCCGGCGCGCTGGTCGGCCTGTCCGGGCTGTCGTTCCTCGGCATCGGCGTGACGCCGGGATCCCCGGACTGGGGCCAGATGCTGTCGGACGGGCAGGCGTCCTTGTTCGAAAATCCGATCGCGACACTGGCGCCGGGCGCCGCGGTCGTGCTGATCGGGGTCGCGATGAACATCATCGGCGACTGGGGATATGACCGGATCTCGGGACGCGGAGGGGAACGATGACGACCGTGACGCGGAGCCGGGACGAAGTGGACTCGGCCCTGTTCGATCTGCAGGACGTGCGCATCGTGGCGAAAAAGGCGCACGGCGGGGAGAGCACGATCGTCTCCTCGGCGGCGCTTTCGGTGCGCCGCGGGGAATCGATCGGGATCGTCGGCGAATCGGGCAGCGGCAAGTCGATGACCGCGAAGGCGCTGATCGGGCTGCTGCCACCCGGCGTGCACGCCTCGGGACAGCTGCTCTACCGCGGCGAGAATCTGCTGGACGCCGACGAGCGCCGATGGCAGGCCATCCGTGGCCGCGAGGTCGGCCTGATCCTGCAGGACCCGTTCACGATGCTGAACCCGGTCATGCGATGCGGGCGCATCCTTGAGGAATCGCTGCTGCCCGAGAGCATCCGGGACGGCCGGACGCCCCGTGAGGAGGCGCTGCGCCGGCTGGCGGAGGTGGGCATCACCGACGAGTCGGTGATCGACCGCTATCCCTTCCAGCTCTCCGGCGGGATGCGCCAGCGCGTCGGCATCGCCGCGGCGCTGTGCCGCGACCCGCGGGTGCTGATCGCCGACGAGCCCTCGACCGCGCTGGACGCCGCGACCCAGCGTGAGGTGCTCGACCTGATCAAGCGGATCCAGCAGGCCCGCGGCATGGGCCTGATCCTGATCACGCACGATCTGCGGGTCGCCTTCGACACCTGCAACCGGCTCTACGTGCTCTATGCCGGTTCCCTGGTGGAGGTGGGCGATGCACAGCAGCTGCAGGCCGAGCCGCTGCACCCCTACACCCAGGGCCTGCTGCTGTCCGAGCCGCCGGTCGGGCGGCGGGTGGAGAAGCTGGTCGCGATGCCCGGATCGGTGCCGATCGCGGACGAGGTGCAGGGCAAGTGCACCTTCGAGCCGCGGTGCCGATGGGCCGGTCCGGAGTGCCGGGACGGTGCGCCGGCGCTGGCCGAGGTGGCCCCGGACCGGTTGTCCGCCTGCGTCAAGCTGCCCGAGATCCGCCAGGAGATGAACAGTCTCCGCACGTTCGCCGAGCAGGTCGCGGAGGTGACCGCCGCCGACCGGCCCGAGCCGATCCTGCAGGTGCGCGAGGTCGGCAAGACCTTCGGTGCCGGGACCCACGGGGTCCGCGCGCTCGACGAGGTGTCGATTCAGGTGGGGCGGAACGAAAGCGTCGGCATCGTCGGGGAGTCCGGTTCGGGCAAGACCACCCTGGCCCGGGTGCTGGTCGGGCTGGAGACGCCGACCGAAGGCGAGATCGTGATCGACGGGACCACGTTCGGCGAGTGGGCGAAGGTCCGCCCGGAACAGCGCCGCACCATGCGCTCGAACGTGCAGACGGTATTCCAGGATCCCTATTCGAGCCTGAACCCGATGCGCACTGTGGGCTGGACCCTGCGCGAAGCGGTCGTCACGCATGACCACGAGGCGGCGAACCCGAAGCAGCGGGTGGGCGAGCTGCTGGAGATGGTCGGCCTGCCGGCCGGTTACGCGCGGCGGCTGCCGAGGGCTCTGTCGGGCGGGGAACGCCAGCGTGTCGCGATCGCGCGCGCTCTCGCGGTCCGCCCGAAGGTGCTGATCTGCGACGAGCCGACGTCCGCGCTGGACATGTCGGTGCAGGCGCAGATCCTCAACGTGCTCACCACTCTGCGTGCCGAGCAGGACATCAGTTACCTGTTCATCTCGCACGATCTGGCGATCGTGCGGCACGTGTCGGAGTTCGTCTACGTGATGTACCGCGGCCGGGTGGTCGAATCCGGGCCGACCGACGTGGTGCTGGACGACCCGAAGCACGAGTACACCCGCAAGCTGCTCGAATCCATCCCCGGAGAGCCGGGGTGATCATGGCGAGGAGGCCTGGATGATCAACGGTTATGTCGGCGGTGTCATCTATGACGTGATGGCACAGCACGGAGTCCTGGGAAACCGGGCGAACGTCCTGCGCGAGGTCTACGTGCCGAGGTGGAAGGCGGGCGGCCTGACCGCGGCGGTGGTGCAGGTGTCCGACTGGTCGAGCATCAACGCCTATTTCGCCGAATTCTCGCGTGCGGAGGGGGAGATCACCTACTGCACCACGCGGGCCGATTACGACAACCGCCCCGAGGGCTCGTTCGGGATCTTCTTCTCGCTGGAGGGCCACGGCCCGTTCGCGGGTGATCTGGAAGCCCTGTACACGCTTTCGGAACTGGGCGTCGGCACGTTCACCTTCTCGCACAACCGGCAGAACCTGTTGTGTACCGGCAGCAACGAGCCGATGGAGGGCGGATTCAGCTACCTGGGCAAGGAAATGCTGCGGGAGCTGGAGAACGTGCCGATGATGATCGATCTCGTGCACATGTCGCGGGCGTCGTTCTGGGACGCGCTGCGGTACTACGACGGCGATCTGTTCGTGTCGCACTCCAACGCCGACGCGCTGTGCCCGCACCCGCGCAACCTCACCGACGACCAGATCAGGGCGGTGGCCGAGCGGAACGGGGTGATCGGGCTCAACACCTTCCGTGGTTACGTGTCCAAGGATCCGCTGCGCTCGACCCTGTCGGATCTGCTCGACCATGCCATGTACATGTGCGACCTGGTCGGGCCGGAGCATCTGAGCATCGGGGCGGACTACTGCGAGTCGCCGGTGGACATGCTGATCCCGATTCTGGACTGGGTCGATCCCGAAGGGGCGCACGGCATCAAGGGAAGGGCCCGGGAGCTCTACACCCACGGCCCGGACGGGATCGAGGACGCGAGCAGCCTCCACCGGCTGGCCGCCGGGCTGGCCGAGCGCGGGCTGAGCCAAGCCGAGGTCGACCTGATCTGCGGCGAGTCCTATCTGCGAATGCTGGAGCGTGCCCGGCCGTCCACCAGTTAAGCCCATGTTGCTAGGCCAAAAATGAGCCCAAACTATTGACCATAGTTTGGCCGCTTGGCTAATCTTCGGCCAAGCGGAAAAACCGTCCGGTGACGGCGGAGGTGGATGTCTGATCATGATCAACAACTATGTCGGTCCGGCGGTGGGCAATGTCCTCGCCCTGCACGCGGCCCAGGGCCACGGGGCGAACGTCCTGCGCACGCATCATCTGCCGCGCTGGCGGGCAGGCGGGCTGACCGGCGCGGTGATGCAGGTGAGCGACTGGGCCACGCTGGGCATGCTGCTCTCGGAAGTCACCCAGTCCGAGGGCGAGCTGACCTTCGTGCGCAACCGGGCCGAGTTCGAGAACCGGCCGGCCGGTTCGTTCGGATTGTTCATCTCGGTCGAGGGCTATCAGTCCTTCGCCGGCGATTTCGACGCGCTCTACGCCTTGTCGGAACTCGGCATCACCGCGTTCACGTTCTCGCACAACGTCCAGAACGTGCTCTGTACCGGTGCGAACGAGCGCTTCGGCGAGGGCGGCCTGACCCACCTGGGCAAAGCCACGTTGGAGGAACTGGAAAAGCTGCCGGTGCTGGTCGATCTGGTGCACATGTCGAGGGCGTCCTTCTGGGACGCCCTCGATCTGTACTCCGGGGACCTGTTCGTGTCGCATTCGAACGCCGACGCGGTCAACCCGCATCCGCGCAACCTCACCGACGACCAGATCAAGGCGGTGGCCGAACGCGGCGGGGTGGTCGGCCTCAACAGCTACCGCGGTTACGTGCACCGCGTCCCGGCCGAGGCCACCCTGGAGCACCTGCTCGACCACGCGATGCACACCTACGACCTGGTCGGGCCGGAACATCTGTCGCTGGGACTGGATTTCTGGGAAGGCCCCATGGAGATGCTCGCGGGCGTGATGGACTCCGTCGACCCGGACGGCTCGCACGGGCTGCACGGCACCGGCACCTCGATCTACTCCCAGGGCCCGGTCGGCCTGGAGCACATCGGCCACCTGGGCAACTTCGTCGAAGGCCTGGCCGGGCGCGGGCTCACCCCGGCCGAGATCGACCTCGTCACCGGCGGGAGCTATCTGCGCCTGCTCGACCGCGCCCGCCCCGCCACCGTCCCCGCCACCCACTAGGAGAGGTTCCCGATGTCGGACACCGCGACCACCGAGAAACCGGCCGAGAAGGACGCGAAACCGTTGGAGGACCAGCAGTTCGTCACGCGGCACAGCGTGACGATCAACGGTGAGCGGATCGGCTACACGGCCAAGACCGGCCGGCTGGTGCTGCACGACGGCGAGGAGCAGCCGACGCCGAAGGTGGCCATCTTCTACGCCGCCTACTTCCGCGACGGGGTGGAGTCGCCGCGCGACCGGCCGCTGATCTTCATCTGGAACGGCGGGCCGGGCTCCTCGACGATCTGGCTGCACATGTACGGCTTCGGCCCGCGCCGGATCGCGTTCGAGGGCGACCCGCTGTTCGACACCTCGCGCTGGCAGCTGCGGGAGAACGAGTATTCGCTGCTGGACGTCGCGGACCTGGTGTTCCTCGACGCGCCGAGCACCGGGTTCAGCCGGGTGGCGCCGGGCGAGGAGCTCGACCTGTTCCACGGGGTCGACGAGGACGCCGCGGCCGTGGGCGATTTCGTGGTGGAGTTCGTCGACCGCGAGCGCCGGGGCGAGAGCCCGATCGTGCTGATGGGCGAGAGCTACGGGACGCTGCGCGCCCCGGCGGTCGCCGATTACCTGCAGGGCTTCCCGATGCTCTACGTCGACGGGGTCGTGCTGATCTCCTCGATCATGGACGTCGCCGGCGCGTCGTTCGGCATCGGCTCGGTATTCGGCCCGGCCGGCATGCTGCCCAGCTACGCGGCCACCGCGCTCTACCACGGCGTGGTGTCCGGCGATCTGCCCACCCTCGCCGCCGAGGCCGAGGACTTCGCGCTCAACGAATACCCCCTGGCCCTGCTGAAGGGCTCGCGGCTCACCGAAGGGGAGCAGGACCGGATCGCCAAGCGCGTGGCCGAGCTGACCGGGCTCTCGGCCGAGCTGATCCGTGGCTCGAACCTGCGGGTCGACATCTGGCGTTTCATGAAGGCGCTGCTGCGCGACCGGCGGCGCACCGTCGGCAGGCTCGACACCCGCTGGACGGGCATCGACTCCGACGTTGTCGGCGAGAAGTTCGAGAACGACCCCAGTATGACGATGGTCTGGAGTCCGGCCGCGCGGGCGCTCAACCGCCACCTGCGCGAGGACCTCGGCTGGGAAGGGGACCTGGGGCTGTCGTACCGCCCGCAGACCTACTTCCCGAAATGGAAGGGCCGCGCGACCGAGCAGAACGGGATCTGGACCCCGCAGCTGGAGACCGCGACGCAGCTGCGCGCGTCGCTGAACCGGGCGCCGCACCTGAAGGTGCTGCTGCAGAGCGGGTACTACGACCTGGGCACCCCGTACTTCTCCGCGGAGCTGACCTTCGACCACCTGCACCTGCAACCCGAGCAGGCGCGCAATGTCACCATGAAGCGTTACGAGTCCGGCCACATGATCTATCTGCACGAGCCGTCGCTCGCCGGGATGAAGACCGATCTGACCCAGTTCCTGGCCACTCTCCGGACGCCGAATGCCTGACCTCCCCGATTCCGCCGACGCCCGAAGGAGCCAGTCCGTGCCCGATCTCGCCGCCCGCTATGCCCAAGCGGAACAAATGCTGCCGCACAAGATGAGGGAGCTGATCAGCTCCGCCGGGCTGGTTCCCACCTGGGTGGGGGGGACCGAGACGCTCTGGTACCTCAACCGGGTCGGCAAAGGTCACGAGTTCGTCCTGGTGGACGCCGAAGCCGGCACCAGGCGGCCGGCGTTCGACCACACCCGGATGGCCGAGGCGCTGGCCAAGGCGCTGGAGACCGAGTTCGAGCCGGACAAGCTGCCGGTGATCGACATCGAGCCGCGCGACGGCGCGGTGCGGCTGATTGTGAACGGCGTGCGGGTGGACGTCGACCTCGGCAGCTACACCGTGACCGTCCTCGGCGAGTTCCGGACGGACGAGGAGCCGTCGCCGGACGGGCGCTGGGCCGTGGTGTGCCGTGAGCACAACCTCTTCGTGCGGGACACCGAGACTGGCGAGGAGCGGCAGCTGACCACCGACGGGGAGGACGGGTACGCCTATGCCGGGATGACCGATCAGGTCGCCGCGCTGGTGATGCAGGAGAACATCGGCCTGAAGATGCCGCCGATGGTGGTCTGGTCGCCCGACTCGACCCGCTTCGTGACCCACCGCCTGGACCAGCGCGGCGTCGAGCTGATGCACCTGGTCCGCGCCTCGCCGTTCGACGGGGGACGGCCGCGGGTGTTGTCCTACCGCTACGCGCTGCCGGGGGAGGAGAAGGTCGCGAGCGCGGAGTTCTTCGCCTTCGAAGCGGCCACCGGCAAGCAGGTCAAGGCCGACTACGGGCCGGTCACCATGCCGTTCGTGCCCGCGACCGCCTACAGTTGGGTGTGGTGGAGCAAGGACCAGACCAAGGCCTACTGGCTGTCCAACGACCGCGGGGACCACAACGTCGCGCTGCACGAGTTCGATGTGGCGACCGGCGCGGTCGAGGTGCTGGTGACCGAGAGCAGCACGTCGCACATTCTCTACGGCCCGCAGCAGCAGGACCGCAACATCCGGACGCTCTCCACCGGTGAGGTGCTGTGGTGGTCCCAGCGCACCGGCTGGGGTCATCTGTACCGCTACGACAGGGACGGCACGGTCACCACGCTGACTTCCGGCGACTGGATGGTCCGGCACGTCGTCACGATCGACGAGGACGCCCGCCGGGTGGTGTTCACCGCGGGCGGCCAGGACCCGGAGGCCGATCCGTACCTGCAGCAGCTGTGTTCGGTGTCGCTGGACGGCGGCCCGGTCGAGGCCATCACCTCCGATGGTCTGGACCATTCGGTGACCCCGTCCCAGTCCGGCCGGTACTTCGTGGACCTCACCTCCCGCTGGGACGTGCCGGCGGTCGTCGTGCTCCGCGATCGGGCCGGCGCGGTGGTCACCGAGCTGGAGCGGTCCGACGCCACGGCGCTGTACGAGGCGGGCTGGACCGCGCCGGAGCGGGCCGTGGTGAAGGCCGCCGACGGCGAGACGGACGTCTACTGCGCGGTCTACCGGCCGCTGGACTTCGATCCGGGCAAGACCTACCCGGTGCTCGACTGTGTTTACCCGGGACCGCAGATCTCCTGCGCTCCCATGCGGTTCCCGACGACGCAGGGCCCGTTCACCGGTTCGGTGGCGGGGTTCAACCATCCCGAATGTTTCGCGGCGCTCGGCTTCGTGGTGACCGTGGTCGATGCGCGGGGTAGCGCGCTGCGGTCCCAGCCCTTCCAGGACTTCTCGCGGGTCTCCGGAAACGCGGTGTTCGTGGACGACCACGTGTCGGCGATCAAGCAGCTCGCCGAGAGCCGCCCGTGGATGGACCTCGACCGGGTGGGGGTCTACGGGTACTCGGCCGGCGGCTACGCTTCGGCCCGCGCCATCCTGCAGGCGCCGGAGTTCTACAAGGTCGCCGTGTCCTCCGCGGGCAACCACGACAACCGGCTCAACCACTCGTGGTGGGGGGAGAAGTTCTTCGGCCTGCCGGAGGACTTCGACTTCGCGCGGCAGGCCAACGTCTCGCTGGCCGACCAGCTGCAGGGCAAGCTCCTGCTGATCCACGGCGAGATGGACGACAACGCGACCCCCCACGGCACGATGCGGCTGGTGGACGCGTTGATGAAGGCCGACAAGAACTTCGACATGCTGATCGTGCCGAACGCCGATCACCACATGATGGTGCACCGGACGTACTTCATCCGGCGGCGGTGGGACTACTTCGTTCAGCACCTGATGGGCGAGACCCCGCCCGTCTACCAGCTCGAAGAGGTCCCGGTCAGCTGAGTCTCCGGCCGGGTGGGGCGGGGCCGGTGCGCGACCGCCTGTCCCGCCCGGCCGGACCCCCTCGTGACAGGCCCCCTCGTGAAGAGGTGAAGCCCGCCATGACCATCGACACGCTGGTGGCCGACATCCAGCGGCAGATCGGCGAATACCTGACGGACTGCCCCGCGGCCACCTTCAGCCTGGGGCTGACCGTGCGGGGGCAGCGTGTCCTGCGTGGTTTCCGCACGCCGGGCGCGGAACTCGCGCCTGTCCCGGAGCCGGACTCGATACCTACACGCATTACCTGCGGCACCGGAAGGAAGACCTCTACGCCGCTCTGGAGACCGCGAAGTTCGCGCATCCGACCGGCACCGGGTTCCTGTACTCGGTGCCGGGCACGCTCGGGCACATCTGCGATTACGAGCAGCTGCTGCGGGAGCTGGTCCTCGAACCGCTTGGCCTCACGGACACCTTCTACACGATCACGCTCGACCAGTTAGCGCATGCAGGTCGCCTTTTGACGCCGAAGGCCAGCCCCTGCCGAACTGGTACCACGACGTCATGATGAGCCAGGGCGGACTGCGCTCGACGGCGCACGACCTGCTCGGCTTCGCCGAGGCGCAGATCCGGGCCACGACCGAGAACGAGGACACGGTGCTGGCCCGCGCGATGCGCCGGACCCGGCAGCCGTACTTTTCCGTGCCCTACCAGGACGATCCGGACTCCCCGATCAGGTCGACCTGGAACGGCCAGGTCGTGCAGGGACTGGCCTGGCGCGCCCGGCCTCCTGGTGGCACAGCGGGACGACGCTGTTCTACCACTCCGGGCTCGCCCTCGACACCGAGACGCGCACCGGGCTGGTGATGCTCACGACCAACCGGCGGACCCTGAACGTGATCAACCAGCTGAACGAGCTGTTCCTCACCTGGTTCGAACGCGCCCGCCGGCTGCCGGAGAGCTGAAATCGCGCCGGATTCGCGACGTGCGCCCGGCGTCAACCGTGGGCTGCGTCGATCGCGGATTGCAGCGATTCGGCGTAGCCCTCCGAGGTGTAGGTGGCGCCGCTGACGGTGTCGATGTGCGCGCTCTGGGCTTGCAGCGTCTCCTGGATGAGAGTGGGCACGGCGGCATTGTTGATCTCGATGTCCCGGCCGCTTTCGCTGGGCGTCCGCAGGGTGCGGGCGGCGGTGATGCGACCGGCTGTGTAGGTGATCTCGACCTGCACCGGGCCGTAGCGGGTGTCGGCGGCGCCGCCGTCGTAGGTGCCGGTGGGCGTGCCGGAAGTGCCCGTCGGAGTGCTGGACGTGCCGCTGGGCGGGTTGGTGCCCGACGGCGCGGACGGCACGGAGGACCCGGCCGGCGCGCGGTTCTGCGGCGCGGTGGCGAGCGCGCCGGAGTGTGTGCTGGTGCGGTAGCTGAACAGCAGGACCAGCACCGAGACGGTGGCGGCGAAAACCAGGGCGATCTTGCGCATCGGGCGGTGCCTTCCTTACCAGGCGAAGGTTTCGGTGTGGATGTGCGTGGCGGGAACCCCGGCGGAGGTGGCCGACGCGACGACGGTGCCGGTCCAGCTCGCGGGGCCGCATACGAACACGTCGTGTTCGGCGATATCGGGTATCCAGTGCCGTAGGAGGTGCGCGTCGGACGTCCCGCGGTATTGGTCCGGGAGCCAGGAGCGGGGCGCGCGAGGACCGATCAGGTAGTGGACGCGGATGCCCCGGTGGGTCGCGAGATGTTCGAGTTCGTGCCGGAACAGCAGGTCGGCGGGAGTGCTGGCCCGGTAGAGGAGGACCGCCTCACCGGGGTGGTAAGGCAATGCTTCGGCGAGGGCGCGCAGCGGGGTGATGCCGACGCTGGCCGCTATCAGGGTCATTTTCCGGCTGCTGCGCACCGATCCCAGACGGCCGTAGGGGCCTTCGAACAGGACGCGGGTGCCGGGCTTGAGCCGGGCCAGCCGGGCGCTCCCGTCGCCGAGATCTTTGGCCGTGATCCGCAGCCGGGTGCCGTCGGGCGCGGCGGACAGCGAGAACGGATGCCCCCGCGTGCACCCGGGAACGGTGAGGAAACGCCACACGAAGAACTGACCGGGCGCCACCGGAAGCCGGTCGAGCGCGTGTCCACGCAGGTACACAGACACGACTCCCGGCGCCTCGCGGGCGACGTGCTCGACGACGAGACGGTGCCGCAGCGTGCGCACGAGCGGTAACGCGACCCGCCACACCAGCACAGAACCGGCCGCCAGGGCGTACGCGGTCCACCAGAACACGGTGGCGACCGGAGACGCGGTGAAGTCCGCGCCGGTCCACAACTGGTGGGGCAGGGCCAGCCCGGCCCCGACGTAGGCATAGAGGTGCAGCAGGTGCCACGACTCGTACCGGAGCTTCCGGCGTGCAGCGCGGACCGAGGTGACGGCGACGAGCAGCAACGCCAGAGTGCCCGCAGTCGCGAGGAGCATGCCCGGGTAGGTCGTGACGAGGTCCCAGACCTCGGCCAGGAGTCCACTGTGGTCAGTGACCGCGTAGCCAAGGCTGATCAGCCCGATGTGCGCGAGCATCAGTGTCATCGAGCCGAAGCCGATCAGCCGGTGCCGCCGGGCCAGTTCGTCCTGGCCGTAACTGCGTTCGGCGAGGGGGATCCGGGCCATCAGCAGCACCTGCAGCAGGAGCAGGTCCGCCGAGACCAGCCCGGTCACGCGGCCCAGCGAGGTCAGCGGGTCGGTGGCAAGCGTGCGCACCCCGCCGCCGGAGACCCACAGCGCCACCACGAACAGCAGGCTGAACCAGGTGACCAGACCGCAGGCGTCACGCCACCACGGGCGGGCCGCCCGGGGCCGGCGGAGGACGGGGGAGCGGAGGGTGGCGGTCAAGTCGGGGCTCCTGGGATCGGCTGTCCCCGCCACAGTCCGCCCATCGGGTGAACAACCGGCTGGGCCCGGTTAAGAGTCCGGTGAGAGTCGGCCGTCCGGGCCGTCCGCGGACCCGTCCGGTGCGGGCCGATCGGGCAAGATGGCCGGTATGGCCCATCACGTGCTGCTCGCCGATGACGACCGGGCGATCCGGGAGTCTCTGGTGCGTGCGCTGGAGCTGGAGGGGTACCGGGTCACCGAGGCCGAGGACGGCGTCCAGGCACTGGCGCTGGCCCGGCGTGGCGGGTTCGACGTGCTGATCGTGGACGTGATGATGCCCGGGGTGGACGGCCTCGGCGTGTGCCGGGTGCTGCGGGCCGACGGCGATCGCACCCCGGTGCTGATGCTCACCGCACGGATCGAGACCGCGGATCGCGTGGCGGGTCTCGACGCCGGCGCGGACGACTACCTGCCCAAACCGTTCGAGCTGGACGAGCTGCTGGCGCGGTTGCGCGCGCTGCTGCGGCGCAGCGCGGTGCCCCAGGACCCGGACCAGCGCACGGTGCGCCTGGAGTCGCTGTCGGTGGACAGCGCGGCGCGCCGGGCGTGGTGGCGCGACACCGAGCTGGAACTGTCCAAAACGGAATTCGATCTGCTGGAACTGCTGGTGCGCAACGCCGGCATAGTGCTCGACCGGGCCACCATCCATCAGCGCATCTGGGGTTACGAGTTCGGGCCGGAGTCGAAGAACCTGGCCGTCTACATCGGATACCTGCGGCGCAAACTGGAGCACGCCGGGGCCGGCGAGCTGATCCACACGGTGCGCGGGGTCGGCTACACCGCGAGGGCCCGGTGAATCTGCGCAGCCAGCTGGTGGCCGGGTTCGCGGTGGTCGGCGGCGGGGCGGCGATCCTGGTCGGGGTGCTGAGTTTCCAGACCGCCGCGCAGCGGATCGGCGCCGAGCTGGACCGATCGCTGAGCGCGTCGGCGGCCGAGGTCGCCGCCGGTGCCACCCAGGTACTGGCGCCCCGCGCCCTGCCCCGGGCCCTGCCCCGCGCCCCGCACGACAACGACCACGACGAGGCCCAGCCGATGGCCGCGCAGGTCCTCGCGCCGGACGGGACGGTGCAGCACCTCGGCGGACGCCCCGTCGGATTTCCGGTGCGGCCCGCCGACCGAGCCCTCGCCACGGCGGCGACCGGCCAGTCGTTCGCCGATGTCACGGTCGGCCCGGACGACTATCGCGTGCTCACCGTCGCGCTCGGCCCCGGCCGCGGGGCGTTGCAGCTCGGCATCGACGTGGACGAGACCCGGCACGTGCTCGAAGACCTCGAAACGCGCACCACCGTGGTGAGCGCCGCCGTGCTTGCCGGGGCCGCACTGGCCGGCTGGCTGCTGGCCCGGCGGATCACCCGGCGGCTGGAACGGCTGACCCGGGTGACCGAGCAGGTCAGCGCGGGCGGCCGGCTCGACATCACCGTCCCGACCGGCGGCCGGGACGAGGTCGGCCGCCTCGCGACGTCGTTCGACGCGATGCTCAGCCACCTCGCCGACTCCCGCGCCGACCAGGAACGGCTCGTGCAGGACGCCGCACATGAGCTGCGGACGCCGCTGACCAGCCTGCGCACCAACGCGAGCGTGCTGAAACGATTCGAGGAGCTGTCCCCCGGCGCACGACGGCGGCTTTTGTCCGATGTGGACGGTGAGACCCGCGAGCTGACCCACCTGGTCACCGAACTGGTCGAGCTGGCGACCCACCGATACGACGGCGAGGCCGCCGAACCCGTCCGCCTGGGCGAGATCGCCGAACGCGCCGCCGCCCGCACCCGCCGCCGCACCGGCCGCCCGGTGCTCGTGGACGCCGACGCCGCCGTCGTGTCCGGCCGCCCGAAAGGCCTGGAACGAGCAGTGTCGAACCTCCTGGAGAACGCCGTGAAGTTCGACGCCGGCGACGGTCCGGTCGAGATCCGGGTACGGGCCGGCCGCGTCGAGGTGCTCGACCGCGGCCCCGGCATCCCGGACGAGGAGCTGGCCCGGGTGTTCGACCGGTTCCACCGCGCCGCCGCCGCCCGCGCCCTGCCCGGCTCCGGCCTGGGGCTGGCGATCGTCCGCGAGATCGCGCTGACCCACGGGGGAGCGGTGTTCGCCGGACCCCGCGAGGGCGGCGGGGCCACGGTCGGGTTCACCGTCGGGACGGTCTTGGCGGATTCCGACGTTGATCGAGGCGGGGATTGAGGTGCGGATCGAATCCGGGTTTGAGCCCGGGGGTGAGGCTGGGGATCGAGCCCGGGATTCGAACCGGGGCGATCGAGCCCAGGGGGAGGGGCCGGGGAGTGGACGGGACCGGCGATGTGTGCCAGACGACCGGTCCGGCTCACTCCCGCGCGCGGGGGACCTGCCGGCCGCGCCGGGCCCTTCGGTTGCGCCGGACCACCGGGATCGCCCGGAGCGCAGCGCCTGAAGCATGCGGTGCCGGGAGCCCGGTGGCGGGACGTGCCTGCCCCGCCACCGTCCCGGGCAGGACCTCCCCGGCCAAGAGCGGGAGGCCCGGAGCACCGCAGGCCAAGGAATACCGCATCGCGCGGGACTCGCGCACCGATGACCAGGATGTGGTCGCCGGGCGGCACTTGTTCGTCCTCTCTTGTCCGCAAAGGGCTCCCGCGAGCCGGACGGCGCTGTCGCCACTTGGTTGCCTCCACCGGAAACAGGGTTCCCGACCGAGAGCACCTCTTCACGATCGTCTCGTCGAACCAGGGCATCGCCTTCCGGGACGACTGCGACATCACCGCCATCCTGGATGGTTATGGCGGCCCGCACTCGAAGCTGTGGGCGGCGGAAGCGTTGCCTCGATGGCGTCCCAGAGGCCGCGGCGGTGGACGTTGTGCGCACCGAAGCCCGGCGTCATCCGGTAGCTGCGCGGGATCAACGCGAGCGGTGTTCCGGCTGCCGCCCGAGAAGTACCACGGTGTGTCATGTGCGGACCGGGCCTCCGGGATCTTGTGGTGTGGCTCGTCCATCGGGCGTAAGACTGGCGAAACCACGGACGTCGCGCACGGTGGCGGCTGGGCCACGGGAACCGGCGACGGTGGAGAATCGCACGAATACCGGGATGCGTTCACGGCTCGTCTGGAATTGCGCCGTGGCGCCGAGGCAAGCGAATCGTCGTAGGCCTCGAAATGGCCGTATGCGCTTGCGCCGCGGGTGTGAACCACCCATTCAGGTATACGTTTGTGGTCGAAATGGGTGAGATTCGCCCGCGCATAGAAGTCTTCGGGTGCGGTTGGCCCGCGCCCGCCGGGTGGTGAGAGAGCCGTCGGTCGTGGACGAGGCGCACGCACTGCTGCGTGGTCCGCTGGCCCGGACCGGACCTCGTCGAGCGGTGGTGCTTGGCTTTGTCCTGCGGATCTGTCACGGCGATGGTGCATTCTGTTCGGGAATGCGCGTGGCTGAATGGTGGCTCCGGTCGAGGACCGTTCCTGCGTCGCTCGCCGGAAAAACCGGCACTACGGACGTTTCGATTCTCGATGGCGCACGCGCTCGCCGTGCCCGATGATTACGTGCACCGCCGCCCGTTTCCCGCGAGACGGCGGGCAACTATTCCGGGAAGGGGACCGCGGTGATGTGCCGATTTCCGGCGGCGAGGTGTGGCGCCGGCCCGGCCGGGGTATCCGCTGTTCGGGGGTCCGGCCCGGCCGGGCTCCCGCGGGTGTGGGAGGACGAGCGATGACCGAGCTGAAACCCCGGCCTGCCCCCGTGCCGGTGCCCGCGCCTCAGGCGCGCGGGAAGAAGGGATCGGTGCTGCTCGCGCTCGTCCGGACCACTGATCCGAAGAAGATCGGGCTGCTCTACCTGAGCACCTCGATGGCGTTCTTCCTCGCCGGCGGGGCGATGGCGCTGCTGATGCGGAGCGAGCTGGCCCAGCCGGGGCTGCAATTCCTCTCCCCGGAGCAGTACAACCAGCTGTTCACCATGCACGGCACGATCATGCTGCTGCTGTATGCCACGCCGAACCTGTTCGGGTTCGCGAACTACATCCTGCCGCTGCAGATCGGCTCGCCCGACGTCGCGTTCCCGCGGCTGAACGCGTTCTCCTACTGGTTGTACCTGTTCGGCGGGCTGATCGTGCTGTCGGCCTTCCTCACCCCGGGAGGGGCGCCGGACTTCGGCTGGACCGCCTATTCCCCGCTGTCGGAGGCGATGCACTCGCCGGGGGTCGGCGAGGATCTGTGGATCACCGGGCTGATCGTGTCCGGGCTGGGCACCATCCTGGGCGCGGTCAACATGATCACCACGATCCTCTGCCTGCGCGCCCCCGGCATGACCCTGTTCCGGATGCCGCTGTTCACCTGGAACATCCTGTTCACCGCGATCCTGGTCCTGCTCGCCTTCCCGATCCTCACCGCGGCCCTGTTCGCCCTGCTGGCCGACCGGCAGATCGGCGCGCACGTGTTCGACCCGGCCAACGGCGGGGCGATCCTGTGGCAGCACCTGTTCTGGTTCTTCGGCCATCCGGAGGTCTACATCGTGGCGCTGCCCTATTTCGGCATCGTCACCGAGATCGTCCCGGTGTTCAGCCGCAAACCGCTCTACGGCTACCGGTTGATGGTGCTGGCGACGCTCAGCATCACCGCGCTGTCCGCGACGGTGTGGGCGCACCACATGTTCGCCACCGGCTCGGTGCTGCTGCCGTTCTTCTCGATCCTGACCTTCCTGATCGCGGTGCCGACCGGGATCAAGTTCTTCAACTGGATCGGCACCATGTGGCGGGGCACACTGAGCTTCGAAACGCCGATGCTGTGGTCGGTGGGGTTTATGGTGACGTTCCTGCTCGGCGGGCTGACCGGGGTGCTGCTGGCCGCGCCCGCGTTGGATTTCCACGTGCACGACAGCTACTTCGTGGTGGCGCACTTCCACTACGTGCTGTTCGGCACGATCGTGTTCGCGACCTTCGCCGGGATCTACTTCTGGTTCCCCAAGATGACCGGCCGGATGCTGCACGAGGGGCTGGGTCGATGGCACTTCTGGACCACGTTCCTCGGCTTCCACGCGACTTTCCTGGTGCAGCACTGGCTCGGCGCGGAGGGGATGCCCCGCCGCTATGCCGATTACCTGTCGACGGACGGCTTCACCCTGCTGAACACGATCTCCACGATCGGGTCCTTCATCCTGGGTGCGTCCATGGTGGTGTTCCTGTGGAACGTGGTCCGCAGTTACCGCTATGGGGAGAAGGTCGAGGTGGACGATCCGTGGGGGTTCGGGAATTCGCTGGAGTGGGCGACGAGCTGCCCGCCGCCGCGGCACAATTTCCTCGATCTGCCGCGGATCCGCTCCGAGCGGCCGGCGTTCGAGCTGCACTATCCGCAGATGCGAGAGCGGTTGTCCGCGGAACGGCATGTGCGGATGGGCCGCGACCGGTGAGGGCGCAGCGGTCGACGACCACGGTGCGTGGCGCCCGGGGCAGACCGGGCGGGTAGCCGGGCACTTCCCTGGCGACCACGGGGCGCCTGAGGTCTGAGCGTCGGCCGGCAGCCGGGCTTTGGTTTCGTGGACCCGGCGGAGGTTGATGTGCGGGTGTGCCCCGCCGCAGGTTGCGGTCCCGCCGCTGAAGTAGCTGGCGGCCAGGTGCCCGAAAGGCTTGTACGGCCGGGATTCCGCTGCGCCGGCCGGGCGATGTACCAGCAGTTTTCGAGTTCGCGAAGGCTGACGTCCTGGTCGTCGAAACGATCGGTCCGGGTACGTGCCGGCCGCTGGAGTACTAAGGCCCGATCACAATGGTTCATTGACTGCTGTACTATTCGAGTCATGGTGACCTGTGAGACGCGGGAGTCCGCGCTGGCCCGGCTCGGGCGGGCGTTGGCGGATCCCACCCGGTGCCGGATTCTCGTGGCCCTGCTCGACGGGGTGGTGTATCCGGCCCGGCTGGCCGAGCATCTCGGGCTGAGCCGGTCGAACGTCTCGAATCACCTCGCCTGCCTGCGCGGCTGTGGGCTCGTCGTGGCCGCGTACGAAGGGCGTCAGGTGCGTTATGCGCTGGCGGATCCGCATCTCGCCCGCGCGCTGGGGGAGCTGACGCAGGTGGTGCTCGCGGTGGCGCCGACGGACGCCTGCGCGGACGAAGACCGTGTGGTCACGCGATGACGGCGGGCGAAGCCGACTGCCGTGCTCCGGGAGCCGTGCCGGACGAGGGGCGGAAAGCGTTGCTGCGCCGACGGATTCGGTGGTTGGTGGCGGGGACGATCACCTACAACGTCATCGAGGCGCTCGTCGCGATCGCTGCCGGGGCGGTGGCTTCGTCGGCGGCACTGGTCGCGTTCGGGCTGGACTCGGTGGCGGAAGTGCTTTCCGCGGTGGCGGTCGCGTGGCAGTTCGCCGGGGCCGATCCGGAGCGGCGGGAACGTGCGGCGCTGCGGATGATCGCGGTGTCGTTCTTCCTGCTGGCGGCGTACGTCGCGGGTGACTCGGTGTGGTCGTTGGTGCGGAGTGAGGCGCCGGAGCACTCGACGGCGGGGATCGTGCTCGCGGCAGTCTCACTGGTGATCATGCCCGTGCTGTCCGGGGCGCAACGTCGTGCGGGGCGGGAACTCGGTTCGGCCAGTGCGGTCGCCGATTCGAAGCAGACGTTGTTGTGCACTTACCTTTCTGCCGTACTGCTGGGGGGATTGCTGCTGAACACGGTGTTCGGCTGGTCCTGGGCGGATCCGGTGGCGGCCCTCGTGATCGCGGTCGTCGTGGTCCGCGAAGGCCGGGAAGCCTGGCGGGGCGATCACTGCTGTTGATCGGGACCGGGCTCACGGCAAGCGTTGTGCCCGCAGGACGGTGTCGTGGGTGTGGTGCGTGCCGGCGGGGGCTGGAGTGGTGCGCGGGCGGGTCTCGTTGACCAGCACGTTCCAGGCCTGGCCAAGGAGCCGGGCGATCTCCTCGGGTTGGTAGTAGTCGTCGGGATCGAAGTCTCCGTTCGGGGCGAGATCGGTGTGGGCGTGGCTGGTGAACAACAGCGTGCCGCCCGGGGCGACGGCATCCAGAAGGCAGTGCAACGCCGCGTGCCCCGGCTGGCGCTTGAGCGGGAAGTAGTGCAGGGACACCAGGTCGAAAGAGCCCGCCGGCGGCGGCGTGGTGGTGAGGTCGGCCCGTGCCCACGACACGCGGGACTCGACGTCGGCGGTGGCCGCGGCGGCACGGTTCAACGCGACCTCGGAAATGTCGACCGCGGTGACGTGCCAGCCCCGCCGTGCCAGCCACTGCGCGTCGGCCCCTTCGCCGCATCCGACGTCGAGCGCCTGTCCCGGCGGCAGGTCGGAGATTTCGGTGACGAGGACGGGGTTCGGGTTGCCGCTGAACAGCTGTTCGCGGCTGCGATACAGCTCGTCCCAGCGCTGGCTTTCGGCTTGGGGAATTCGGGTCATGGGGACCACCTCCGGCCGCCACTATGCGGGCGGTGTTGGTGATCTGGCCAATGGCTTTGCGGAAAGTGCAAAATCCAAGCCTCAGCGGCACGGAGGCCGGTAGGCGTCGATGCGCAGGCCCCGGAAGTCGAGACTGTTCGGCGTCTTGCCCACGAAGACGAGCCCGCGCGCCTCGCGCAGCGCGGACGCGAAGGAGTACGGCGGGGTGCCGAGTTCCGGCAGCGTCGTCCAGGCCTGCGGGGCGAACGGGACGAACTTCCGGACGAGTTTCCCGCCCGTCGCCGCGATCGGGGTCAGCCACTTGTCGCCGCCGCTCCAGTGGGAGGCGGGCCGCAGCTGCACGTAGAAGTCGTCGTCCGCGCGGTAGGTCAGCCAGAACCCGGCCGAACCGGTGAGGTCGACCTGGGTGTCGAACAGATTGCCGAGCCACACCACGACGACGTGCCACTCGTTCTTCTGGAAGACCACCTTCGCCGCGTAACCGCCGCGTTCCGGGACGAGGAGGCTCCCGGTGGCCGGGACGGTGGTGCCCTCGCCGCTTGCCAGCCACTGCTGGAGCCGATCGATGGATGGGCTCGTGCATTCGCCGCCCGGGGTGGCAGGAGCCGCTTGCGCGCCCGAGGCGGAGAGGCTGGCCAGCAGGATTGCGGAGGATGCAGCGAAAACCTTGACTCCGGCCGCTGCCCATCGTGGTAAGCGCATTCCGCGGAAGTTACCAGGGTGGTGAACGGGTGGTCAGGGCCTTGAGGTGGGTTTCCGGGCAGGGTGTCGGCAAAGTTGGTCGGGGACCCGGCAGTGGGCGATGCGGAGGTGTGTGCGACCACCTCGTGGCGTGCGCCGGACCGGTTTCGGGTCTGTGAAGGGACCCTTCACAGACTCAGAGTCCGTGAAGGGTC
>NZ_QZFV01000103.1:0-45033 GCF_003600245.1 Amycolatopsis panacis | reverse complement strand
TCACGGACTCTGAGTCTGTGAAGGGTCCCTTCACAGACCCGAAACCGGTCCGGCGCACGCCACGAGGCGGTCGCACACACCTCCGCATCGCCCACTGCCGGGTCCCCGACCAACTTTGCCGACACCCTGCGGTACGACGACGTGCGCGAGGTGCTCACGAACCCGCACGTGAGTGCGGACACCGAAAACGCGGGGTACCCGGCCCAATCGGCCGGGCTCAAGGCGCGGCGGAATCGCGCCAAAGCGTTCATCAGCATGGACGATCCCGCGCACGCCGCCCAGCGCAGGTTGCTGACCGGCGACTTCATGGTGAAGAAGGTCGAGCGGCTGCGGCCCCGGATCCAGCGGATCGTCGACGAGCTGATCGACGACCTGCTGGCCGGCCCGAAACCGGCCGATCTGGTGCAGGCCTTCGCACTCCCGGTGCCCTCGCTGGTGATCTGCGAGCTGCTCGGCGTGCCATACGCCGACCGCGTGTTCTTCCACCGGGTCAGCAAGATCCTGGTCGCCAAGGACGTGACGGCCGAGCAGTCTCTCGCCGCGATGGAGGAACTGCTCGCCTACCTCGGTGATCTGGTCGAGAAGAAGCTCGCCGACCCGGGCGACGACGTGTTCAGCAGGCTCGCCGCGGAGCAGGTGGCCACCGGTGGGATGACCGTCGGGGAAGTCGCCGCGATGGGCCAGCTGCTGCTGGTCGCGGGGCACGAGACCACGGCCAACATGATCGCGCTCGGTACCGCCGCGCTGCTGCAGAACCCGGACCAGCTCGCCGCGGTGCGCGAAGGTGACGACAAGCTCGTGGCCAACGCGGTCGAGGAGCTGTTGCGCTACCTCACCATCGTGCACACCGGACGGCGGCGGGTCGCGCTGCAAGACTTCGAGGTCGGCGGAACCCATATCCGCAAGGGCGAGGGCCTGATCGCCGCGAGCGACGCCGCGAACCGGGACGCGACCCGGTTCCCCGAGCCGGACAAGCTCGACGTGACCCGCAAGGCGCGCCACCACGTCGCGTTCGGCTACGGCGTGCACCAATGCCTCGGCCAGCCGCTCGCGCGCGTCGAGCTGCAGGTCGTCTACCGCACGCTCTACCGGCGGATCCCCACCCTCGCGCTGGCGATTCCGCTCGACGAAGTGAAGTTCAAGCACGACATGCTGGTCTACGGGGTCCATGAACTCCCGGTGACCTGGTGAACGGAGGGAGCACGATGAAGGTGGTCGTTGATCAGTCCCGATGTGTCGGGGCGGGACAGTGTGTGCTGGTCGCGCCGGAGGTGTTCGATCAGCGCGAGGAGGACGGGATCGTGCTGCTGCTGGAGGAGAATCCGCCGGCGCAGCTGCACGACCGGGTGCGCGAGGCGGCGCGGATCTGCCCGGCGCTGGCCATCGAGCTGGCCGGCTGAGCAGCCGGCGGATGTCGCTCCATTGTGGACTCCCGTGCCCGCTCGGGTTTCGCCGCGGTGGGGTGCCCTCCGCCCGGCCCGGTGCTTTAAGGCTGTACGGAGTTGGTCCGGACGGTCTGCGAGGAGCCGCCAGTGGTCGTGTTCGCCGGTCAGGGTGATGCCCGTCGTTCGCTGGAATTGTTGTGGCGCGCGGGAACCGGGCCACGCACCGCGCCGGGGCCGAAGCCGGGGCTCAGTGTCGATCGCATCGTCGCCGCGGCCGTGGAGATCGCGGACGTGGACGGGATGTCCGCGTTGTCCATGCGCACGGTGGGGCAGCGGCTCGGGCGCACCGCGATGGCGCCCTACACCTACGTGCCCAGCAAGGCCGAGCTGATCGACTTCATGTACGACAAGGTGCTCGGCGAGTTGCGCGCGGAGTACGACCTCGGTGCGGGCTGGCGTCCGGCGATGACCGAGCTGGCGCACGAGCTGTGGACATTCCACTTGCGACACCAGTGGCTGCTGCAGGTTGGGCGAGGATGCCGTACCGCCGCCGGTGGGTGTCCTATTTGGAGCATGAAGCGCGGCGCAGCCTGAACGCCGGAGTCGAGCTGCTCGCGGACGGCGTCGAGGCCGCGCTCAGCCGCCGGGCTTCCGCGCCTCGATGAGGATCCGGGTGGTGGTGGCGACGAACGGGCCGTCCTGCAGGAGCCGGTGCAGGTCCAGAAGGCGCGGCAGGTAAGCATCCACAGTGAACCCTGGAACCATCCAGATCACCTTGCGCAGGAAGTAGATCACCGCGCCGACGTCGAAGAACTCGGTGCGCAGCTTCTCGAACCGCAGGTCGGTCACTTCGAGTCCGGCGCGCTCGGCGTCCGCGCGGGCCTGCTCGGGACTCCGCTTGCCGCGCACCTCGGCGGGCTGCTCGCCGAGGAAGTACTCGACCAGCTCGAACACGCTCGCGGGGCCGACCTGCTGGGACAGGTAACCGCCGCCGGGGCGCAGGACACGGGCGATCTCCGCCCACCACACGGTGACCGGATGCCGGCTTGACACCAGGTCGAACGCGTTGTCCCGGAACGGCAGCGGCGGCTTGCCGGTGTCCGCGACGACCGTCGCGCCGCGGGGCCGGAGGATGGCGGCGGCCTTCGGCACGTTCGGCGGCCACGATTCGGTGGCGACCATGCGCGAGGGCAGCACCGCAACCCCGGCCAGCACCTCGCCACCGCCGGTCTGGACGTCCAGCGCGGACTCGGCTCGGGCCAGACGCGAGCCGAGCAACCGCTGGTAGCCCCAGGATGGCCGTTGCTCGGTCGCCCGGCCCGCCAGCCACGAGAAATCCCAGCCGGTCACCGGAACCGAGGCGGCCTCGGCAACCAGATCGTCGAAAGAGCGGGCCATACGCCCGATCGTCACAGGTTCCGGCGCGCGGTGCGAGCCGTTTTGCCCGGTGGCGGCGGAACCGGCTTCGCGGCGACCACGGCGTCGAGTGGAACCACCACCAGCCCTCGCTTGGTCTCCACGGTGCACGTGGTCGCGTCGCGTTCGCGCAAAGGGCCGAGGGCGTCGGTGAATCCGCCCTCGACGCGGTAACGCACCACGACCCGGGTGCCCAGCGGCAGTTCGGTCAGCCCCTTCAGCGGAAACGGTGTGCTCATGAAGCGACCTCCGAAGGGACGGCAGGGGACGTGTCCTCGGTCGCGCCGGGCTCCGGGTGGCCGAGGAAGGTGAGCGGGCGAGCGGCCCGATCCACCGGGTGAGTACCGGATCCAGTGCGCACGACCCGGCCGCCCAGCTTCGCCCGCGCGGTCGCGTGCCCGAGGAAGTGCAGGTTCACAACGCTCATCCCACGAGTATCGCCGCAGGGGCGGGCGTCGTTCGGCGGAGTGGCGGGTCGCACCCGCCGGGTGACGGTCGGGCCAGGGCTGGTGCGACCGGATGTGGTGCCGGGCGGGGTGCGGATGCCGTGGCGGGTTGCCGGATGGGTGTGGTGTGCGGTGGTGCGGGATTTCGGGTAGGGATCTGGTCAGGGGGCAGGGGTGTGGATCCGCAACGCCGTCGTGCCGAGGCCGGTCGGTCCGGTCGGGAGGGTGACTGGTGTGGCTGACGAGGCCGGTGGTGTGTCGCTGGGTGAGGTTGTGGTTGCCGGTGATGTGGCAGTGGGCGGTGTGACGTCCGGCAAGGCTGCGACTTGTGGTGCAGCATTCAATGGTGCGGCAGCGGGCAGCGTGACGCCCGGTGCGGCTGAGGCGTGTGGTGCGGCTGTGACTGCGGCCGGTATCAGGCTCGCAGCCGGTGTGCCGATCACAGAGATGGCCGCCAGTGGCGAGCCCATCGACGATGTGGCGCCGACCGGCAAGCCGAGACCGGAGGCGCCGGGGACCGCCGGCATCCCGATCACCGGTGCGCCGGAAGAGGCTGTGGCGGAAGCAAAGGGTTCGGCCAGCCGGTCCAGCTCCGCGTCGGTGTAGCGCACGCATTCGCGGTGCCAGTTGACCACTCCGGCGATCCAGTTCCGCAGGTCTTCCGCGTACGCGGTGAGCGTGCGGCGAGCCGCCTCGTCCAGGTTGTGGTCGGTGAACAGGCCGGGCAGGCCGATCTCCGTCGCGTGCCGGAATTCGGCCAGCCGGGCGTGGAGCAGGTCGGTGACAATGCCGAACGCGCGGTCCTGGTCCACGTCGAGGAACGCGCGGACCACGAGCACCGCGTTGTGCAGCTCGCCCTCGTACTCGATTTCCTTGCGGTAGGAGAAGATGTCGTTGACCAGGCCGCCGAAATCGGCCGCGGAGTGTTCGATCGCCTGGATCACCCGGGTCCGGTGCAGATCCGGCGGGACCGTCTCGGCCTGCGTGATCCGGTTGAGGGCCATGGTGAGGTCGGCGCCGAAGGTCCGGCGGCGCATCTCCACGTAGTCGATCGGGTCCGGGATGCGGTTCTGCGCCTGGTTGGCCAGCTCCCACAGCCAGGCTTCGAGCATCACCTCGACGGTGCGGCGGAAGGTCTCCCGCCCCTCGGCGTCCATCGAGCCGGTGGTGCGCGGCCACAGGTCGGCCAGCCCGGCCTCCAGCGGATTCTCCGCGGCCGGTACGGACTCGCCGCGCGTCGGCAGGAACAGTTTGAGCCGTTCGGTCATCGCCTTGGCCGCGGGCAGATCCCGCGTGGCGCCGAAGACCACCGGGTAGTAGTCGTCGCCGTAGGTGCCCCAGGCGAGCCAGCCGCTGGTGAGGTCGAGCTGCTCGGCCGAGGCGTCCG
This sequence comes from Amycolatopsis panacis, assembly GCF_003600245.1. Lineage (NCBI taxonomy): Bacteria > Bacillati > Actinomycetota > Actinomycetes > Pseudonocardiales > Pseudonocardiaceae > Amycolatopsis > Amycolatopsis panacis. The sequence goes on along the minus strand of NZ_QZFV01000103.1, from coordinate 40,399 downwards.
GGTGGATGCCGGCGGCGCACAGCGGCAGGTCGATCCCGCGCATCCGCCGCTCGTCCCAGACCAGGTCGTCGATGATGCCGGTGCGCCGGCACCAGCCGACGAGGTTCTCCCTGGCCTCGGCCAGCCCCGGGTTGAGCCGCAGCGGGAAGGGGATCGCGATCTCCGGCAGGTCGATCGGGCCGACCCGCTCGTAGGGCTGATGCGTGAACGACCGTGCCCGTCGCGGGGCGGTGGCGAGCATCGAGGAGAAGATCCGCGCGGCCGACGTGCCCAGCCCGGTCGGTTCGCCGAACGGGTCCGGCCCGCCGCGGGCGTCGAGCGCGCCTTCGTTCATGTAACGGCTGGAGCGCAGGTGCCATTCGTGCCCGCCGGATTGCCAGTCCTGCAGGCCCTTGACGTAGGCGAAGGTCTCCATCCGCCCCGCCGGATCCACCGCGTGCTCGTCGAACAGCGCGGGAACCTCGGTGAGCGCGGTGTGCTCGAACTGGTGCAGCCGTGAGGTGAGCAGGTCGTTCACCGCGTCCGCGGCCTCCTGCGTACCGCAGCCGAGGAACTTCTCGAACACCAGCACACCGTTGGACAGCTCGCCCTCGTCCTCCACCTCGCGCTGGTAGGAGAACAGGTCGTTACGCAGGTGCACGGCGTCGGCGAAACAGTCCCGCAGCACCTCCATCGGGCGCATCGCGGCGATCTCGTCCGGCACCTCGGCGTGCACCGAATGCTCGATCAGGTTCGCCGACCACGGTGCGCCACCGACCTTCCGGCGCATCTCGATGTACTCGACCGGGTTCGACACCCGGCCCTCGTTGATGTTCGCCAGTTCCCACAACGATTCGTCGAGCAGGTTGCGGGTGCTCTCCCGGAATCGCCGCCGCCAGCCCGCGCTGCGCTGCGGCACCGTGCGGTTCCACAGATCCGCCAGCCCGCGTTCCACCGGATTCCCCGGGATCTCGGTGATCTCGCCGGTAGCGGGCATGAACCGGCCGATCCGGTCGAGGTACCCGCGGGCCTGCTCGATGTCCCCGGTGCGCTTGAACAGTTCGAGGAAGTGATCGTCGAAGTAGAACACCCACACGTACCAGTCGGTGACCAGATCGAGTTCCGCGGCACCGGCGTCCGGATGGGTATAGGCGCACAGCAAGGCGTAGTCGTGCGCGTCGAGATCCCGCTCGGTCCAGATCACCGTGCCGTGCTGGGGCACGTCGATCATGTCCATCTGATAGGCCCACTGCTTGCAATGCGCCCGCGCGCCCGCGAGATGCGGGTTCAGCCGGGCGGGATGGGGCAGATAGAACTCGGGCAGGACGAACGGCTGCACGCGCGGTCCCTTGCCTTCCGGATCGGTGCTCGACGGACCCCATGAGGCAAACAGACCGGGGGCGGACCGGGAAGAGCCCGGACGCCGTGCCACCCCAACGATGCCGAGGCTCGCCCGGCCGGCCCAGCCGGCGCCTGCGAAGGGACCACTCGGCGTGCTGCCGCATCGCTCGTCGGTGTCGGTCAAGCCGACATCCGGGAGGCCTGCGGTGGCCGGATGTGGTGTGCTGGGTGCCCGAACGCGAGGAGCGGTGATGAGCGAAGAGAACCACGTGGTCCGCAATGACGAGAAGAACCGCTACGAGCTCTACACCGGCGGCGAACTCGCCGGCTTCGCCGAATTCTCCCCGCGGGAACGCGAGATCGTGTTCACCCACACCGAGATCGGCGACGAGTTCGGCGGCCGCGGGCTGGCCAAGGTGCTCGCCTCGGCGGCGCTCGACGACGTGGTGTCGCGCGGCAAGACGATCGTGCCGGTCTGTCCGTTCATCGCGGGATACCTGCGGAAGAACGATGGGTACGCCGGACATGTGCGGTGGCCGGGGGAGTGAAACGGGGCATTCACGGGGTGGCGTTGGCCATTCGGTCGGCCAGGATTCCACCGCGAGCGAGCTGAACCTCGCGGGCGCGCGTCGCGGCGAAGCGCAGCAGGCCGAACGGTGCGTGCAGGTGCAGGGTGTCGGTCACGTCGGTGCCGGTGTCGTTCGGACGCAGGGCGAAGCGGTAATCGATCCGGACGCCGCCGGGGGAGACGACCCGGCCGTGCAAGGCTTCGCTGCCGTCGACGTTCAGCGTGACCGCGATCCGGTTGTCGTAGCGAAGAAAACCCAGGAAGCGAAACCGTTCCACCGCGACGTACCGGGTCGGCCCGGGACCGTGCGTCATCTGCCGCACGGCCACCACGAGCGGGGAGAGCCCGACGTAGTTGTCCGGATCCGACAGGTGTGCGGCGACGGCCGCGGGCGGGGCGGCGACCGGGAATTCGTGGCGCAACAGGATTTCGGGCACAGCCGAGGGTAACCGGGATCCGCCCGGCCCAGTTCCGTTGCGCCGGACGGGTGGCCGGGCGCCTGATATGTCCGGAGAATGGTTATTAACCAACCTTAGTCGGTGGTGTAGTGGTTGCCGGGCAACAACAGTGGGAAGTATCCACCCCCGGTGCGCGGCGCGGGCCGCGCGGGGTCGGTCCCCCACCCAGAGAGCACGACTGGAGGAAGATTCGATGACTTCCCGGAAGACGCTCCTCGCCGGATTCACGGCGTTCTCGGCCGCGGCACTGACCGCCGGCCTGTGCATCAATTCCGCCTCGGCCGGCCCGCTCGCCTTCGCGCAGATGCAAGCGCAGGCCGTCACACAGGCCAACAAGGTCGCCGACACGCTTGGCGTGGCCAACGGCGGGATCTACCTCGATCGCGGCAAGGCGGTCGTGAACGTGACCGACGCGGCGGCCAAGGACAAGGCCGAGGCCGCCGGTTTCGCCACCAAGACGGTCAAGTACAGCTTCGCGGCGCTGACCAACGCGAAGAACAGCATGGACTCGGTCAAGAACGTGCCACAGACCGCCTGGGGTATCGACACCAAGTCCAACCAGGTCGTGGTGAAGATCTACGACGCGGCTTCGCAGGCGGTCAAGGACAAGGTCACCGCGGCGGCGGCGAAGCTCGGCGACGCCGCCCGTATCGAGCACCGCAGCGGCAAGCTGGCCACCTACATCGCCGACGGCGACTCGATCACCAACAACCAGGTCATCTGCTCGCTGGGCTTCAACGTGACCAAGGACGGCCAGCCGATGATGCTCACCGCCGGCCACTGCACCAACGAGGGCGGCACCTGGTCCGGCGGCGACGTCTCCGGCGCCGAGATCGTGCAGAGCGACTGCCCCGGTGCGGACTCCGGCCTGCTGACTCGCCCGAACGGTACCGGCGACGGCGCGATCAACACCGGTCAGAGGATCACCAGCGCGGGTGAGCCGACGGTCGGCGAGAAGATCCAGAAGCAGGGCCAGACCACCGGTGGCGGCAGCGGCGAGGTCACCTCGGTCGACGAGTCGGTCAACTTCGACGTGGGCGTGCTGAACCACGAATTCGGCACCACCGCGCACACCGACCACGGCGACTCGGGCGGCCCGGCCTACGACGGTGAGAAGGGCCTGGGCACGCTGTCCGGCGGTGACACCCAGACCAGCTACTTCTACCCGTTGACCCTGGAGTTACAGGCCTACGGCCTCACGCTCGCCTGAGCACGAAGTCCTTCCGGCGGCCCGTCGTCCCTTCCCCGGGACGGCGGGCCGCTGTCGCGAAGCGGGCCTAGAGTCACCTCCATGGAGCCGAATCCGAGCCCGGCACGGCAGTTCTGGACGGCGCTGGAGCCGATGCACGCCGTGGTCTACTTCGCGGCCGAGCCCGCCCAGGCCGCGAAAACGGCTGGACTGCGCGGGTTCTGGATGGGCTACTTCGCCGGCCGCGCCGCACCCCTGGGACCGATCGGCCCGGAGCCGGTCACCGCGATGTTCTTCGGCTTCGCCCCGCGGATGGTCGCCCGTGCGTTGCCCGACGCGTGGGGCTTCGCCGCCCCGGAACACGTGCTGCGTACGCGAATCGAGGCTGTCGAGGCGACGTTGACCCGGTTACTCGGCCCAGCCGATGTCGACGAACTGGTGGAGCTGCTGGAGAAGGCTGTGGCTGGATGCCGCTTCGCGGGCCGTCCCCTCGCTGCGTCGTGGGCGGCGGTGCCACGTCCGGACCGTCCGCTGGCCCGGCTGTGGCTGGCCATCAGCGCGTTGCGTGAGCACCGTGGGGACGGGCACGTGCTCGCGTCTGTGGCTGTCGGGCTTACGGGCCTCGAAGCAAGCCTTACGCACATCGCCACTGGAGCGACTACGCGAGAGTCGGTGCAGCGCGCCCGCGGCTGGACCGATGAGGAGTGGGAGGCAGCGACTGCGCGACTGGTATGTCGTGGGCTGCTCGACGGAGACGGCAGGCTGACTGTCGCGGGTGAAGACGTGCGACGCACTGTCGAAGAGACCACTGACCGCCTTGCGGCCGACCCACTTGAAGCGCTTGGTGCGACTGCCGTGGCACGCGTATGCGAGCTGGCTGTGCCGTTGAGCCGCGCGGTCGTCGACGGGGGCGGCCTGCCTGCGCCGAACCCCATGGGGGTCGTGCGGCCGTGAGAGCCGCGTACGGCTCGATGTCGAGCCCGCCGTACGCCGTTCGACGTAGGGGTGAGAGAAGGGAATCGACATGTTGCTTGAAGGCAAGAACGCGGTGGTCTACGGCGGGGGCGGCTCGATCGGCGGGGCCATCGCCAGGGCGTTCGCCGAGGAGGGTGCTCGCGTCTTCCTGGCCGGGCGAAGCCACGACAAACTGGACCGAGTCGCCGCGGACATCCGCACCGCCGGTGGGGCCGCCGAAGTCGCGGTGTTCGACGCGCTGGACGAGGCGGCCGTGGACAGCCACGCGGACGCCGTCGTCGCCACCGGCGGCAGCCTCGACATCTCGGTCAACGTGATCACCCACGGCGACGTTCAAGGCACGCCGATGATCGAGATGTCGCTTGCCGACTACGAGCAGCCAGTGCTGAATGGCGTGCGTACGACGTTCCTCACGATGCGGGCCGCCGGACGGCACATGAAGCGGCAGGGCTCCGGCGTCGTACTCGTCTTCGGCGGTGACGGCGACCCGGTGCGCGGGCATTCGGTGGGTGGCCTACAGGTCGGCTTCGCGGCGCTGGAGGCCATGCGCCGTCAGCTCGCGGCCGAACTGGGCCGAGACGGCGTACGCACGGTCACGTTGCGCACCGGCGGTATCCCGGAAACGATCCCGGCGGATTTCCCTGGCGGCGCACAACTGGCCGAGGAACTCGCGAAGCCCACCATGCTCGGCCGCACCGCCACCCTCGCCGACGTGGGCGCGGCGGCCGCGTTCGCCGCCTCCGACAAGGCCCGCACCCTGACCGCCGCGACGGTGAACATCAGCTGCGGGGCACTGGTCGATTAGCTTGTGCCTCGGGGCGACCTCTGGTACAGACCATGTGAAGATCATTTTTCCGGATGTGGTCACCGGGTGTTGATCAGCCCGCTACGGTAATCCGTGGCTGACAGTCTGGGCTGCTTCGGCAGTGTTAACGGTGTTATCAGAGGGGTGGATCAGTGTCTCAACCTGCATCGGGGCCGAGTTGGCTCGAGGGGCTCGGTTTCGCGATTACGGACCAGCCTGGCGGGGGAGGCGCCTCCGGCGGGGGTGCCGCGCCGGCGGGGCCTGGCTTCAGTCTGAGCAGTGCGGATGCTCGGAGCATGCTCAACCAGGCCAGGAGCATGCACAGCGACATTGCCAACATGGTGCCTGACGCGGAAGGCCTGACCAGACTCACGCCGCCGGCGGACGACCCGGGGAGTATCGGATACAACAAGCTCTTGGTGGGTGATGGGCAGAATCGTGGCGCGTTCGGCAGCGGTGCGGATCAGGTCAAGTTGTACCGTGACTACCTCGCGGAATTGGTAGCGCGGTTGGAGAAGGCTTTGGGGATTACTGAAGCGTCGGATGCGCAGGCGGGCGCAGATGTCAGGAATGTCTCGTCGGAGGGGGAAGGCAAGGGGTTCGCGTGACGATGCGCAGGTCATTTCTCGCGTTGTCCGGCGCCGTTGTGGCCATTCTCGTGGCCGCGGGATGCTCCGGGAGTGCGCCTGGTGCCGCGGTCAGTTCTCCGATCTCATCGCCGACGGCTGGGGCGTTGCCGCACAGTGGTGCTCCCAAGGTCGAACATCCGTTACCGGCGTCGGTGCTTTCCGGAGATCCGTGCCAGGAAGCGCTGAAGCCGGATCAGGTCGAACAGATCCTCGGTATCGCGCCTGAGGGAAAACGTCACGACAATCCTGCCCTTGGTACGGCATGTGACTGGAATAACGACACAACTGGGGCCGCCGCAACAGTCGGTTATGTGACCCAAGTGCACGACGGTCTCAGCGCGGTGTACAAGAACACCAAGCCACTGAGTTCGGTATGGCGCGAGTTTCCCTCTATTCAAGGGTTTCCCGCTGCTGCGCACACGACAATCAGCTCGGGCACTCAGGGCGGTTTTTGTCAGGTCAGTATAGGCATTTCTGACAGTCTGTCGGTGGATGCCTCGTTGACTGTCCGTCGCGCCAAAATAGGCAAGGCGGACGCGTGTGAGCTGGCTCCGCGGGTGGCCGACATGGTGGTCACCAATCTGCGGAAAAAAGCGGGTATGTGATGGGCTTGTTCGATGGGGTCGGCGAAAGCGTCAACTCAGTCAATGTGAATCGCTCACGGCGACGTCCGGGGGTACGTCGATGATCGGCCTCGTCAGTGGTCCACTGTGGATAGTCAAGGAGCTGGTGCGGTCGGGAGTGGTCGCCGGTGGGCTCGGCTCTGGTCGCATCGAGGGGTGAAGATCATTTTCCCGGATGTGGTCACCGCTTGTTGATCAAGTCCGCTAGTGTAATCCGTGGCTGACAGTCTGGGCTGCTTCGGCAGTGTTAACGGTGTTATCAGAGGGGTGGATCAATGTCTCAACCTGCATCGGGGTCGAGCTGGCTTGAGGGGCTCGGTTTCGCGATCACTGATGGGCCTGGCGGCGGTGGGGCCGCTCCGGGAGGGGGTGCCGTACCGGAGGGGCCTGGTTTCAGTCTGAGTAGTGCGGATGCCCGGATCATGCTCGACCAGGCCAGGAGCATGCACAGCGACATTGCCAACATGGGACCTGAAGCGACAGCGTTGACTCAGCTCAGGCCTCCGGCGGACGACCCGGGGAGTAACGGATACAACAAGCTCCTGGTGGGTGATGGGCAGAATCGAGGCGCGTTCGGCGAGGGCGCGTATCAGGTCAAGTTGTACCGCGACTACCTCGCTGAATTGGTAGCGCGGTTGGAGAAAGCTTTGGGGATCACTGAAGCGTCGGATGCGCAGGCGAGCGCAGATGTCAGGAATGTCTCGTCGGAGGGGGAAGGCAAGGGGTTTGCGTGACTATGCGCAGGTCATTTCTCGCGTTGTCCGGCGCCGTGGTGGCCATTCTCGTGGCCGGAGGATGCTCGGGGGCCGTGCCGGGTGCCTCGGTCGGTCCGCCAGTTTCCTCGCCGACGGCTACAGTGTTGCCGCACAGTGGTGCTCCCAAGGTCGAGCATCCGTTACCGGCGTCGGTGCTTTCCGGAGATCCGTGCCGGGAGGCGCTGAAGCCGGATCAGGTCGAACAGATCCTCGGTATCGCGCCTGAGGGAAAACGTCACGACAATCCTGCCCTTGGTACGGCATGTGACTGGAATAACGACACGACTGGCGCCGCCGCAACCGTCGGTTACGTGACTCAGGTGGGCGAGGGTCTCAGTGCGGTGTATCAGAACACGAAGCCGCAGAGTTCGGTGTGGCGGGTTCTTCCCCTCGTGCAGGGGTTCCCCGCTGTCGGGTACGAGGTAACCAGTGCAGGTACGAAGAGTGGTTTTTGTCAGGTCGCTGTAGGCATTTCTGACAGTTTGTCGGTGGATGCCTCGTTGACTGTCCGTCGCGCCAAAGTAGGCAAGGCGGACGCGTGTGAGCTGGCTCCTCGGGTGGCCGACATGGTGGTCACCAACCTGCGGAAAAAAGCGGGTATGTGATGGGGTTGTTCGATTGGGTCGGCGAAGGTGCCAAGTGGTTGAACGATCGGTTCGACGATGTCGAGCACTGGGTCTCGGACGTATGGCACGGGAATATCGGTGATCAAGCGGTTCCGGCGCCGGAGCTGGTCCAGAAGGTGCTGGCCAGTCAGGGTGCCCAGGATTGGCATCAGGGTGCGGGCCGGGCGACGATGCTGGCGCGGCAGAACGACGAGATGAGTGCCCGGGCGCAGCAGTTGAGTGCCGGATTGGAGTCGGCCTGGACCGGCGGTGGGGCGGAGGTGGCGCGGGCAAGGATAAAGCCGCTGACGGACGCGACGTCGGCCGCTGCTCAGACCTACACCAGCAACGGGCAGAACCTGACGGATCTGGCGCATGGGTTCGACGAGATGAAGGCGACGCTCCAGCCGATGCCGAAAACGCCGCCGCACAAGGATTTCTTCGATACGGCCACGCCGTGGGACACCGACACCGAAGATCAGATCAACACCTACAACCGGATCGCGCGGGAGAATCTGGATCGCTACAACGGATACCAGCAGCAGGCGCAGACCAGCGGCCAGGGTTTGAAGACCGACTACGGGCAGCTGAACAAGTTCGACGGCGAGGTGTCGATCGCTCCGCCGGCCCCCGCTTCGCCCTCGCGGCACACGCCGACCGGTGGGACGAGTAGGCATTCGTCGGCGCGGTCGGAGTTCACCGGTCCTGGCGGCGCCGGGCACACGTCACCGCGATCGGTCGATGGCTCGGTGCCGAATGTGCACACTCTTCCGGCCGGACACCCGCTGCCGGGTGAGAATCCCGGGCCGGGCACTCAATCCGGTGGGGGTGGTACCCGGACTGCGGGTTACGTTCCTCCGTCTCTGCCGGACATGCGGTCTGGTTCGGTGCCGCCGTTTCCGGTCCCGGCTGCTGGGGGTGGTGGTTCGTCGTGGTCGGGTAGTGCGTTCGTGCCGGGTGGGTTCGGCCCCGGTGGCTCGTCATCCGGAGCACCCGGAGCACCACCCGGAGCAGGCGGATCGGTCGGCCGGGGGCTGTCGGGCGGGCCGGGCGGAGTTGACGGGCCGGCGGGTCGTGGGCTGCCCAACGGCCCGGGTGGCGGTGCGCGGTCGGGTACCGGTGCGGGTGTCGGCGTCGGCGAAGAGGGCGCCGTACGAGGGTCGGGAAGTTCAGCCGCGCCGCGCGGTACCACCGGTGCTCGCGGCGGAGCCGGCGTGTCCGGCATGGGCGCTCCTGGTGGCAAGGGCAAGGCGGAGGAAGACAAGGAACACCAGCGCAAATACGGCGTGGACGACGATTCCGCGTTCAGCCTCACCGACGACGACGGTGACCGGCTGGTGGATCCGCGGACCGGCTTGCCGCCCACGCCGCCGACCATCGGAGGCTGAACCGCGCCGATGAACGTCCTCGACAGGCCGGTGCGGGTGCCCCGGCCGGTGTTCCTTGTGTCCTGGGAGCTGGCCGGGCTCGGCGCGCTTCCCGTCGTTCTCGAGCCGGACCAGAACCACCGGACCGAAGACGGCACCACCGTTTTCCGGCAACGTGCGCTCAGCGAACTGGCCCGCCTCGGGTTGACCGGTCCGGACGGCGGGCTCGTTCCGCGGTATCGGGCCACGCTCCGGGTGCTCGCGACCGCTCGGCGCGAGGTGTACCTCTGGAGCAATCTGCGCCGGGCAAGCGTCCGGGCCGCGGCGATGCTGACGGCCGAGTCCGGGCGGGACGCGGTGCGGTTGATCACCGATCACCAGGTCGTCCAGCTCGACCCCATCCGGCCACGGGACCTGGTGACGAGCTTGGTGGGCGCGCTTCCTGATGCTCGCGTGGCGCGGATCAGGCCGTTGTGCGTGCCGAAGGCCCAGTACGAAGACGCCGGCCGGGACTATGGTGGCGACGACCCGCTCACCGAAGCCTCCGCGCAGGTCGACGAGCTGCGCCGCCTGATGCGTGCCGATCGGGACGCGATGCATCAGCTCTACGCCGCGACCCGCGACAGTGCTGGTCAGCGCACGCGCTCCACTCCGTTGTCCGCCATCGACCTCACCCGCGAGGGCCGGGTCCTGAGCTTCGTCAACGACGGCCCCGGTGGTGACCCGCAGATCAACCTGTATCCGGGCGACCGCGCCCTTGTCGCCGACGCACTCGCACTTACGCTCGGAGCGCTCGAATAGGCACGGGAACAGCGCTCTAACCCCGCGCGGAAATCTGTTGCACCGACCAGGTGTTCCCATCCGGGTCGGCGAAGTGCACGAACCCGATGTTGTCCAGATCCTCCGGCCGTCCGGTGCCCGGATCCGGGCCGTACCGCTGGATTTCGCTGACGTCGACGCCGGCTGTCACGAGTGTTTCCCGCGCCCGTGGCAGATCGGCGACGACCAGCTGCAGGCCTCGCAGCGAACCGGGTGGCATGTCCGGCACCATGCCCTTGCCGAGCACGATGGAGCAGCCCGAACCGGGCGGGGTCAGCTGCACCAGGCGCAGGCCAGGGCCGGGTGTGATGTCGTGGTCGAGGTGAAAGCCGACTTGCCCGGCATAGAACGCCTTCGCTCGGTCCACATCGGACACTGGGACGACGACCACCTCGAGAGTCCAGTCCACGCGCACACCACCGATCAAGAACCGTCGAGCAATCGGGACAACGCTTCGCGCGCTTTCGCGTCCCGGCCGGCGAGTGCCTGCAGCTCGTTGGCGAGCACCGTAAGCCATTCCTCCAGCTCCGCGCTACGCCGGCTGATGACCACACCGCGTACGACTTGGCGGATTTCGGCGACGACGCTGCCGTCTCCGGTGGCGGTGAGCACGAGCTGCTGCTGCGGAGTGGACACGCGCACCTCGACCGGTTGCCCGAGCCGCCCGGCGACGCGGTCGGCGAAGCTGCGACGGCGCTCTATCTCGACCATGCCCGGCGGTAGTGCGTCGCCGAGGGTTTCCGACAGCACGCGGCTGTAGGACGCGACGTCTGCGCGGTCTGTGCGTAATGCGGCGAGCAGCAGGTGGAATTCACCGGTCGGGCCGCTCAGCTCCGAGCCGGCCATCAGTCGGTGAGGGGCAGCACGAGCTGCGGCTTGGTGATGTGGTGGTCGGCTCGAAGTGGCTTCACCGCCGTGCCGATCGCGAAGAACTCCGTGGTGTGCCCTCCCCAGCGGTGCGCCAGCGAAAGCAGCTGCACCCCGACGATGCCTTCCGCGTGCAGCTGTTCGGCTTCCGCCTGCATCCGGGACATGGCCAGTTCACGAGCGTCGTAGAGCGCTTCGGTGTACTGCGGGATTTCCACGTTCTGGCCGATATTGCCCAGCGCTTGGCGGAATCGCTGATGCGCGATGTGGTAGACGCACGAACCCATCACCATGCCCAGCGGCGCGTAACCGGCCTGCACGAGCGTCCAGAAATCCTGTCCGGACAGATCGCTGGTGAACGGCTTTCCGGTGTTGTTGCGCCATTCGCCGGGCTGCTCGGCCTGCACGGCGGTGCCCACGGCGATGAACTCGGCCAGGTCGTTGCCGAACTCCTTGAACTCGATTTCCAGCCGGACCGCGACGACGCCGTCCGCGCCGAGCATGTCGGCCTCCGCCTCCATTCGTGACATGGCCAGCTCGCGAGCGTGGTACATCGCCTGGGAAAGCCGGTCCAGCTCCTGATTCTGGCTCCACCGGCCCATCTGGAATCCGACGTGGTAGATGCTGGAGCCGAGCACCAGCCCGAGCGGGCGGAACCCGGCCTCGCGCACCAGCAGGAACTCGTTCACACTCAGATCCGAGGTGAACAGGCTGGTCGGCTGGCCTGGCCGCATTTCGGCGAGCCTGCGCATGGCGTCGTCGGGGAGGTGCTGCGCAGTGGGATCCGCAGTGCTCACGACGTCTCCTTCACGATCGGTTCAGCGGCAGGAGGGTCACTGCCGAGGTCGGTGCGGCCACCCCGGAGTGGAAGCGTGCGATCGCGGTGCCGAACACGCTCGCGACCCCGGACACGCCCACCTCGCCGAGACGCCAGGTGTCCAGCGTCATCCGGGAGACGATCGCGCCGTCGGCACCCGCTGTGCGCACGCCCTCGGCGAACTCGGCCCGCGCCGCGGAGCGGATCGCGGTGACCAGCTCGGTATGCGCGTCGACCTCGGTGTTGCCCGCCCAGGTGTTGGTCTGGAACTGCATGTTGTAGTCGTAGAGCGCGTGCGCGCCGAATCCGGTGATCACCTTCGCGGGCACCCAGCCTGCCTGCACCAGCTTGCCCACGTCGGGCCCGGACAGCTCGGTGGTGAACACGAACCCCGGCCGCTGCGCCGATTGCGCCCGCACCGCGGTGCCCAGCGCGACGAACTCGTGCATCACCTCGTCGAGTGGAGTGATCGAGAGCGCGATGCCGAGCACCCCGTCGGCGCGGATCGCGGCGGCCTCCCGGCGCAGCCGCGCCAGGGCTAGCCGGTAGCCCTCGCGCAGGAACGCGGCCTGCGTCGAGATCTGCTGCCCGGGGGTGGTGGCGATCATGGACGTCCAGCCGATGCGCTGCACGACGCAGCCCATCACCTCACCCGCCGGCTGGAAACCCGCCGCCTCGGCCCCGACCGCGCCCGGCACGCTCAGCAGCGAGGTCCGCAACCCCGATTCGGTGAACCGCTCGACCCGGGCCTGCGCGACCGGCGGCAGCCCCCGCCCATCCCATTCGGGCACCCGGACCACCTCGCCTCCGTCACTTCCATCGTGACACGAGAATCGCCGCCGGTCGCCCGGTCCGGGCCACGGCCGGGGGGTATGCCCGGAGAATCCCGGTTCAGCGGGTGGCCAGCTCGACCCGGTTGCGGCCGGCCTGCTTCGCCCGGTAGAGCGCGGTGTCACTGGCCACGAGCACGTCGTCGATGCCGGTGAGGTGCTCGGCCGGGTAGAGCGCGCAGCCGATGGACACGGTCAGGTCGCTGATCACCGTGTCCCGGTCCGGCAGCGCCACCGAGACCAGCGGAACCCGGCTGCGGATCCGGTCGGCCAGCTGGCCGAGGTGTTCCTCGGTGGGCACGTTCGGCAGCACGACGGCGAATTCCTCGCCGCCCCAGCGCCCGCAGACGTCCTGCTCGCGCACCTCCCCGCGCACCGCGATGGCGATCTCGCGCAGCACCAGGTCGCCGATCGGGTGGCCGTAGGTGTCGTTGATGGCCTTGAAGTGGTCCAGGTCGAGCAGCAGGACACCGACCGTGCCGCCGCCGGTGCGCGCGCGGTCCAGGTACTGCTCGGCGATGGTGCGCCACCACCGTTTGGTGGCCAGGCCGGTGGTCAGATCGGTGCGCGCGTCCCGCTGGAACTGGGTCAGCAGCAGCCCGCGGTGCAACGCCACCAGCGCCAGCACCACGCCGACCAGCACCAGCGGGTTGGCCAGCAGCAGGAGCGCCGCGGTGACCAGGCCGAGGCCGATCGCACCCGCCTCCAGCAGCTGATCCCCGAATCCGGAGAACAGCTCGGACAGCGTGCGCGGCGCACCGGACAGCGCGATCGCGGCCATCACCAGTGCGGTGTTGATCGCCCAGCGCAGTGCGGCGGCGAACACGATGATCACCAGGTCTGCCAGTCCCGGCAGGAAACCGGCGGACGGGATGCCGGGGTAGTGGTGCATGCCCAGCGCGAGCACCACGACCGCGGCCTGCGTGCCGCACAGCACGGTCGCCGCGGAGAAGATCCAGCGGTGCGGCAGCACCGGCCGCTCCCGGGGCCAGATCCGCCACCACGCCACGGCGTAGGTGACCACGACCATCGCGGTGGCCAGCACCGGCGGGAGGGCGATCACCGCCGCGATGCTCCAGACGGCCTTGGTGTCCACGTACGCGACCGTGGGGGCGCGGTTGTATTCGCGCTGCCGCTCGATCCGGCGGGTGGCCTCGATCGCGACCGCGGCGCACACCGTCAGCACGCCGAACCGCACGAGGTCGGTCCGGTCGACCGGCACCAGCCACGCGGTGCTCACCGAAGCGGCGACCGCGACGACGTTGACGAGCAGCACGTAGAGGCGCACGTGGGAAGGCAACCGCCAAAGGCGCCAGCCCGTGAACCACCCGGCAAATCGTCCGCGCACTCTTCACCTCACCCGATTGGCTTCTACCGTAAACGATGAGGCGCTCCAGGTACGGCCCGCTGCCCGCACTCTGGGAGTTGCCAGGGATTTTCGCCCGGACAGCCCAGTGCCGGGCAGGTTGCAGGGGGAGGTGACCACTGTGGGTAAGTGCAATCCCTTTCGAACGTGTGAGTTACCAGCGTGACGGTCCCTTCGACTGGTCCGTTTGGCCCACGCGCTGTCGACACTGTCCGTTATGTAGATCGAGGTAAATCACTCGTAAGTGCAGGTGGAGGGAAGGGGGTGACGACTGTGCGCGACAAGCACTCGGGCCTCGGGCCGTGACCGGCGGGTGACCAGAGCCTCAATCTCGGGTTGAGGCTTGCGTCTTCGCTGGTGAGGGGCGTGTCCCACGCAGCGGGACGGCGTCCGGTGACCGAATCGAGGCGTACCGCACGCCCGAACGTCACCGGAAGCAGGCGAAATGGACTTGCCGGGCGGCGATCGGCCGCGCCGGGCCGGGCGGGTGGCCCGAGAGAGGTGAGCACTCCATGCGTGACAACAACCGGACGGCCTGAGCCACGGTGGTGACTTTCGGCTGCGCGACGGCGACCGGGCGTGCTGAGCCCGGGGCGGCCGGTTTCCTGGGAGGGAGGTGTTCGGGGTGCGGGACAACAACTGGGTGCGGTGAGCCGATCCGGCGTGGGCCGGTTTCGGGTGGTTTCGGCGGGTCTGGTGGGAGAGGAGGTGGCTTGGCGTGCGGGACAACAACTGGAGCCGGTGAGTCGGCTTGGACCGGGTGGTTCGGCGAGATGAGGAGGTGCGTGGTGCAGGACAACAACTGGGCTCGGTGAGGCGGCCGTGGTCGGCAGGTTCTTCGGGAAGGGAGGTGCGTGATGCGGGACAACAACTGGATCCGTTGATCTTGGTTCGTGCCGGGTGGTCCGGCGAGATGAGGAGGTGCCTGATGCGTGACAACAACTGGGCTCGGTGAGTTCGGCTTGGACCAGGTGGTTCGCCCAGGAGAGGAGGTGCTCGATGCCGGACAACAACTGGGCTCGGTGACGCCCGCTCGGATCAGTCGGTACGGCGAGGTTTCGGCGAAGTGAGGAGGTGGCTTGGCGTGCGCGACAACAACTGGGCTCGGTGATCTCGGTCCGTGTCAGTCGGTTTGACCTGGTGAGGAGGTGTGTGCGGTGCGGGACAACAACTGGATTCGCTGACCCGGCACGTGTCAGTCGGCTTGCCGGCGAGAGGAGGTGCCTGATGCGCGACAACAACTGGACCCGCTGACCGGTCCGTCCCGGGAAAGAGCCCGGCGAGGAGGTGAAAGGCATGCGTGACAACAACTGGATCTGAGACGGCCGGGGTTGCGGATCACTGCGCCACCGGTGGCGTGGCCCCGCCGAGCGGGCTTCGGCGGGGCCGCACCGCGCGGGTCCACGCGGCACCGGCCGCGACGGCGCACACGGTGCCGGCGACGGCCGCGATCCCGACCACCGTGGTGGGGGCGAAGGCCTGGGTCAGCGCGCCTGCCGCGGCGATGCAGAGGCCCTGTGCCGCGCGCAGGGCGGCGATCGCCACACCGATCACCTGGCCGCGCTGGTCGGCGGGGGCGGCGAGGCTGTACTGCACTTGCGTGATCAGGTCGTGCGCGGAGAAGGCGCCCGAGAGCGTCCAGAGCACGACCACCACCGGCAGCGCGGGCGTCCAGCCGGTCGGCAGCAGCACCAGGCTGCTGGCCACGGTCAGCGGGCTCAGCCAGCGCATCTGCCGGGCCTGGGGCAGCCGGCTGATCAGCAGCGCGCCCAGCACCGTGCCGATCGGGTTGGCGATCAGCAGCCAGCCGAGCACCCCGGTTCCGCCGAGCTGGGCCGCGACCGGGACCGCCAATCCTTCCGGCACCACGTAGAACCCGCAGCAACAGGCGATGGCGAGCAGGGACCGCAGCTTCCGGTCCCGGGCGACGAGGCGGCAGCCGGCCACCAGGGAAGCCCATTGCGGCGCCCGTTCGGTCACCGAGGTGACCGGGTACGGCCGCAGTCCCCAGCGCAATGCGATCGCCGACACCGCGAAGGTCGCCGCGTCCGCCCACAGGGCCCCGGATACGCCCAGCCAGGTCACCACGGCGGCGCCCGCGCCGAAACCCACGACCAGCGCGGCCTGGTACGTCGAAGACAGGATCGCCTGTCCGGTCGGCAGTTTCTCCTCGCCGAGCAGGTCCGGCAGCACCGCCTGCCGCGCGGCCTGGAACGGGCCGGCTGCCAGCTGCACGACGACCAGCAGCCCGGCGGCGACCGGCCAGGGCACGGCTGGGATCCCCATCACCGCGACGAGCCCGGCGCGCAGCACGTCCGCCGCGACGAGCACGGTGCGACGCGGGAACCGGTCGGCCAGGCCACCGAGCGCCCCGCCGAGCAAATCCGGCAGGTAGGTCAGCGCGTACGTGCCGGCCGCCCAGCCTGCCGAGGCGGTGCGGTCGAAGACGAGCACGGTCAGCGCCACCCTTGCCAGCTGATCACCCGCCACGGAAAGCAGGTGTGCCAGCCACAGCGCCCGGAACTCACCGACCCCGAACACGGTCCGGAAGGAGGGCGCGGTCATGGTCATGTGCTCAGCCTGTCCCGGCGCGGCCACTCGGAGCAACCCCCCGCGGGGCCGGGGTGGGTCGTCCGCGATGCCCTTGCCGGTTCGTGGAAAACTGGGAGACCGCCGTCCGTGAATCGTCGTATCGAGGGGTTTTTCCGTTGACCGAGGAGAGCCGGCAGATCGCCGGTCGCTACGAGCTCGTCGAACTCGTCGGCAGCGGTGCCATGGGCATGGTGTGGCGCGGCGAGGACAAGATCCTCGGCCGGGTCGTCGCGGTGAAGGAACTCCTCATGCCGCTGAACCAGGGCGAGGACAAGGTCGCGGAGGCCAAGAACCGCGCCATGCGCGAGGCGCGCATCGCCGCCCGCCTGCAGCACCCCAACGCGATCTCCGTGTTCAACGTGGTCGAGTACGAGGACCGGCCGTGGCTGATCATGGAGTATCTGCCCTCGCGCAGCCTCTCGGTGAAGCTGCACGACGACGGCCCGCTGACCGTCGACGAGGTGATCCCGATCGCGGTGCAGCTGGCCGGCGTGCTGGCCGCCGCGCACCGCGCGGGGGTGGTGCACCGCGACGTGAAACCGGGCAACGTGCTGCTCGGCGACGACGGCACGGTCAAGGTGACCGATTTCGGTATTTCCCGTGCGATGGGCGACGTGACCCTCACCGCCACGGGTGAAATCTCCGGTACACCGGCGTTCCTCGCCCCGGAAGTCGCGCGCGGTGAGGACGCCACCTTCGCCTCGGACGTCTTCGCGCTCGGCGCCACGCTGTACATGGCCGTGGAGGGCGCGCCGCCGTTCGGCACCGCGGACAACCCGATTGCGTTGCTGTACCGCGTTTCCAGCGGATCGATCACACCGCCGAAGCAGGCCGGGAAGCTCGAACCGCTGCTGCTGAAGCTCTTGGAACTCAAGCCGGTGGACCGGCCGACGATGGCCGAGGTGGCCGCCGAGCTGAGCGCTCTCGACGGCGGGGCCACGCCGGTCGTGACCGTGCCCGAACCCCCTACGCTGCCGGAGACCTCGCCGATGAAGGCGGCCGAGCCTCCCGCCGCGGAGCCGGTCGCCGCGGCGGCCACGCCGCAGGCGCCCGAGGCCGCCCCGCCGGCCGACCGAAGACGCCGCGCGATGATCTTCGCCGGGGCGGGCGCACTGATCGTGGTGCTCGCCGTGATCCTGATCGTCGTGCTCACCCGCAAGCACGACCAGCCGAACCAGGCCGCGAACACGCAGTCCGCCACCACGTCGGCCGCGGCACCCCCGTCGCCGGGCAGCCCGTCCCCGAGGACGTCCCCGGCCTTCGCCGCTTCCTCACCCGAGGCGATGTCCGCCGCGCTGCAGACCTATTTCTCGCTCATCCCCGGTGACCTGTCGCAGAGCTGGACGATGCTCAGCCCCGGTTTCCGCGCGGCGAGGAACCAGAGCTTCGAGAGCTATCAGGACTTCTGGCAGAACTTCTCCTCGGCCTCCGCAAGCGACGTCAAGGTCACCGGCGACAACACGCTCAGCGCCCAGATCACCTACCGCCGCAAGAACGGCAGCACGACGAGCGAACACCACACCTACGTGATGGTGCAGCAGGACGGGCTCTGGCGGATCGACCAGGAGAGCAAGTAGCCCGTCAGCGTGGTTGGGCCGCGGTGTGGAGTGTGCGGGCGATGGTGCGTAGCTGTGTGCGGCAGGTTTGGGTGTTGCGGTCCGGGTTCGCTGGGGTGTAGTCGATGCTGAACAGGGCGTTGTGGTCGAGGAAGAGCACTCCGCAGGATTCCCGGTTGCTGCCTGGCAGCCAGCGTGCCTGGTCCGCGAAGTCGAGCCCGACGGGGCTGTGGTCTTTGCCGCGGAAGGAGAATCCGGTGAAGAGGCCTGCTGTGCGTTTGGCGCCGGATTCGGTGTTGCGCGGCCCGTGCCAGTAGACGTCGAGTGAGACGTACTGTGCTGTCGGGTCGTTCGAGCCGAAGTCGCAGAC
This sequence comes from Amycolatopsis panacis, assembly GCF_003600245.1. Taxonomy (NCBI): domain Bacteria; kingdom Bacillati; phylum Actinomycetota; class Actinomycetes; order Pseudonocardiales; family Pseudonocardiaceae; genus Amycolatopsis; species Amycolatopsis panacis. The sequence continues at coordinate 21,888 of NZ_QZFV01000103.1, read as the reverse complement.
GAGGAGGCCGGATTGGAACTTGGGAGACCAGTTGCGTGCCAGTTCGGCGGAGCGTGGCGGGATTGCGGAGGTGCGCTCGGTGAACTGGTCGCAGGTGGCGAAGTCGGTTTCGTGGTACTTGTCCAGTGTGCTCGCCCCGTCGAGGAGGATCGCATCGAGGCCGAGCCGCGCCCAGGCCACGGCCAGCGTGAGCACGGCGACCGCGACCAGAATGCCCGTCCCCAAGGCGATCTCGGAGCCCGTCTGCCACCGGGGCGAGGGCGCCGGCGGGCGGTTCGCGGGTACTGTCATGCGCCGGCCGGGTGGACAGCTTGGGGCCAGCGGGCCGCCGGTAGTGCTTTGTCGTTCATCCAGCTGTTCGTGTCCCGGATGCGCTCGAGTGTTGTCATGAACCGATTGGCGACCCGCACCAGCAACTCGATTCCGTTGGACACCAATGCGCTGATGGCGTCCGAGAGGGAGCTGACGGAGAACGGAATACCGATGACGGTGGCGGCATCGATGGCGGCTTCGGTGATCGCTTTCAGGAAATCACCGACCATCGTGGCGAGCCCGGACATGTACTCGACGTTGGTGTGAGCGATCTCCATGAGCCACTGGCTGATGTCGTCCGCCTTGGTGGCCATCGCATCGACTGCGTTGACCTGCGCGGTGACCTTTCCGTCGTAGACGGTTTTGGCGGCGCCCTCCCAGGTGGCGATCTCTTCGTTGTGATAGGCGGGCCCCTGCGGGATACCCGGATCCTGGTGCGAATAGACCCCGTTGAGCGGGCGCTGGACCTCGTGGACCCAGCGGAATGCCTGGAAGACCAGCGAGACCACCGGAAGCTGGTGCCGCAGTGCGTAGTCGATGAGCTTGGCGAGCTTGTCCAGACCTTCCTTGATGCTGTCCATCCCTTCCTTGACCAGCAGGAGGACGGGGCTGAGCAGGAAGGCCCAGTCGCTGATGTGGTCGATCGCGGCGGTGTACCTGTCCACGACCTCCCGGAAGTCGGACTCCATCCTGGAAAAGATCGCTCCGAACCTCTTGACCTGGTACTCCGGGTCCACCGGCATGGTGATCGGGCTCCCCTCGACTACTTCTTCTCGTAGGCCTTGCGGAGGTCGATCTCGGCCACCGCTTCGGCCTCTTCGTACTTCCGGGCGATCTTCTCCAGCACCGTGGCCAGCTCGTGGAATTGCTCGGTGCCTTGCCGCAGCGTCGACTCCACCCAGGCCCGGAACTCCTCGTAGGCGGCGCTCTCCGGTGCCGCGCTCACCGCGGACAGGGCCAGCGTGACCGGATCACCGGTGAAGAACGCGGAAGTGGCCAGGGTCGTGCCCTGCACGGCATTCGCGATCTCGTGCACGTGATCCGCGCGGAGTTTCCACCACTTGGCTTCCTCGCGAAGCGCCTCGGTGACCACCCGATATCCGGCCATCGCGAATCACCCGTCGACCCGGAAGCCGGTGAAATAGTCGTCATCGGATTCCGGTGTTCCCTCGGAAGGGTCGTTGCCGCCGTCGGGAAAACCCGGGCCGGACATCTCGAACAGTGCGGCGATTTCGCAGGACAGCTGCGCGGCGGAAAGCTGCCGGATCCGTTCGGGGACCCCGGTCATCGCGGTCGCCACGCCGCCCCGGGAGCGCAGGTGAAGGCTTCCTTGCGGGCTGGTGAATCCGCGTTCCCCGGCCGGGCGAACCGGGGCGGCCGACCTTCGGACTTCGTCCATCCGGTCGGCGCGCTTCTCGATTTCGTACTGGGCTCTTTCCAGCGCCTGTTCGAGTGTCAGCGAACTCCAGTCCGGGCTGTTTTCCCTTGCCGGTTCCGGCGGCCCGGCCGGGCGGGGACGTTGCGCTTCGAGCAGCGCTGCGCGTTGCAGGGCGGTCGAGTAGGTGCGGAACACCGTGGCCGCGAAGCGCTCGGGCGGGATTCTGCGCGCCCAGTCCAGGGCCACTTCGACCTGCGTGAGATGCGCCTGGCGGTCGACGGTGAGCCGGATCGCTGCGCTGGCGTCCTCGGCGGGGTAGGTCTCCGCCGGCGTCAGAATCGCGCCGTTGTGCCGGGTGAGTTCGCGAAGCCGGCGGCGAGCAGTGGCTTCGTCCGGAATGTTCAGGCCGGCGAGGTCGAACTCGGGAATGAGTCCGGTCGGCGGTTGACTCCGGACGTTTTTCTGCACGGCTAACGCCTCCCCTGCGTCGATTCCCGGAAACCGTAGCAGCGCGGAGTGAAACGGGCACTGTGCGCGGTGGTGAAACACCCGATTGGAGTCGCAGTCGGCATTTGGCTACAGGCCGATCGCCGCAGTCGGGTACCGGCGAAAATGGCCGTTCAGCAGGGAATTATCGGCCTTTGGCCATTTTTCGTCAAGTCTGTCGGGTCGCCGGATTTCGCGTAGTGGTGGCCCCGGAGGGCCGGTTCGATCTGTTTCGGGTAGGGCCATGGATTCCGGGATCAGCCCACCCGCCCGCGGCGACCAGGACCTCAGGGTGTCGGCAAAGTTGGTCGGGGACCCGGCGGTGGGCGATGCGGAGGTGTGTGCGACCACCTCGTGGCGTGCGCCGGACCGGTTTCGGGTCTGTGAAGGGACCCTTCACGGACTCAGAGTCCGTGAAGGGTCCCTTCACGGACCTCTATACCGACTTTGCCGGAACCCTGACCAGGGCCTGCACCGTCCGCACGGTGCGGGCCGCCCAGGAAACATCGGCATCCGAGCCGCCACGCCGCCGTCCCCGCCGGGCGGCGGTGGACGACGACGATTTCGAGGAAGCCGGCCGGTCCGGCGGCGGACCCGCGTTCTTCAGTCGCGGCCGGGGTCAGGCGTTCCTGATCGCGGAGACCTCGAATTCGAGGGTGATCTTGTCCGAGACCAGCACGCCGCCGGCCTCCAGCGGGGCGTTGAAGGTGACGCCGTAGTCGCTGCGGTTGATCGAGGTCGCGCCTTCGAAGCCGACCCGGTCGTTGCCGAACGGGTCCTTCGCCGCGCCGCCGAACTCGAACGGGATGGTCAGCGACTTGGTGACGCCCTTGATGGTCAGGTCGCCGGTCACGTCGAAGCTGCTCTCTCCGGTCTGCGTGATGCCGGTGGAGACGAAGGTAATGGTCGGGAACTCCTCCGCGGCCAGGAAGTCGTTGGTGCGCAGGTGGCCGTCGCGGTCCGCGTTGCGGGTGTCGATGCTCTTCGCCTGGATGGTGATCCGGGCGCTGGAGAGGGCCGGGTTCGCGCCGTCCACGGCGAAGCTGCCCTCGAACTCGTTGAACGAGCCGCGGACCTTGGTCACCATGGCGTGGCGGGCGACGAAGCCGATTCGGCTGTGCGCGCCGTCGATGGTGTATTCGCCGGTCAGTTCGGTGTAGGCCGGGGCGGTGGTCATGGCTGGAGTCCTCCGGGTCGCGAGATGATTGAGTGTTCAACCAACACTATAACTGATTGCGCGGGCAAGCGTCGGATAGACTGCCCGGTGTGCAGAACAGACCCCCGCTGACCGGCGCGGAACAAGCCCTCTGGCGCCCGCTGACCCGGATCATCACGGTGCTGCCGCGCACGCTGGAGGACCAGTTCGTCCAGGACCACGGCATCTCGATGACCGACTACACGGTGCTGGTCTCGTTGTCCGAATCGCCCGAGTGGCGGCTGCGGCTGACCGACCTGGCCTCGGCCACCGCGCTGTCGCTGAGCCGGATCAGCCGGGTGGTGGAGAGCCTCGAACGCCGTGGCCTGGTCCGCAAGGTCAAGTGCCCGCAGGACCGGCGGGCCGCGCACGCCACCCTGACCGACGAAGGATGCGCGACGCTGCGTGCCGCCTATCCCGGGCACCTGGAGCGGGTGCGGACGCACCTGTTCGACCATCTGTCGCCCGAGGAGGTCCGCGCCGCAGGCCCGATCCTCGAACGGCTCGCCGCGGCGTTGGAGCCACCGTCACGGAAGCCGGAGACATGACCGAGCAGGGCACCTTCACGCGGGACATGCACTACCTTCCCGACCGGATCACCGCCGACGGCCGCGACGGCTGGCCGCTGGAGCCCGGCCGCTACCGGCTGGTGATCGCCCGCGCCTGCCCTTGGGCCAACCGCGCGGCGATCGTCCGGCGGCTGCTCGGGCTGGAGGACGTGCTGTCGATGGGCATGTGCGGTCCGACGCACGACGAGCGCAGCTGGACCTTCGACCTGGACCCGGGCGGGCGGGACCCGGTGCTCGGCATCGAACGGCTGCAGCAGGCGTTCTTCGCCCGTGATCCGCACTACCCGCGCGGGGTCACCGTGCCCGCGATCGTGGACGTGCCCAGCGGCAAGGTGGTGACCAACGATTTCCGGCAGATCACCCTCGATTTGTCCCTTGAATGGCGCGCTCACCACCGTGCCGGCGCGCCCGAGCTGTACCCGGAGCCGTTGCGGGCGGAGATCGACGACGTGGCGGAGAAGGTCTTCCGCGACGTGAACAACGGCGTCTACCGGGCCGGGTTCGCCGGTTCGCAGGCCGCGTACGAACATGCGTACCGCGATGTGTTCGGCAGGCTGGATTGGTTGTCCCAGCGGCTGGCCGGACAGCGTTATCTGGTGGGCGACACGATCACCGAGGCCGACATCCGCCTGTTCACCACGCTGGTCCGGTTCGACGCGGTCTATCACGGGCACTTCAAATGCAATCGGCAGAAGCTCACGGAGATGCCGGTGCTGTGGGCGTACGCCCGTGATCTGTTCCAGACGCCCGGGTTCGGCGACACCATCGACTTCGCCCAGATCAAGAAGCACTACTACGTGGTGCACCGGACGCTGAACCCGAGCGGGGTCGTGCCGCTCGGGCCGGACCTGTCCGGCTGGCTCACCCCGCACGGCCGCGAGGACCTGGGCGGCCGTCCGTTCGGCGACGGCACGCCGCCCGGTCCGCCGCCGGACAACGAGCGGGTGCCATCGGTGGGGTAGCCGCGGGTCAGGATTCGCCGGGCAGGCCCACGTCGTGTGCCTTGCGGAAGTCGGTCAGGGTCGACCATGCGAGGTGCGGGTCGAGCGCGAGGTGGCGGCGGGCGATCGCCAGCTGATGCAGGGAAGGCGTGAGACGGTCTTCGGTCAGCGCGTCGGTGAACAGCTCCAGCACCGTCGCGCAGAAGAACACGAAAGCGCTGCTGTGGTGGCGGAGCAGGTTCACCGGGTCGCCGATGTCGTTGGTGGCGCCTTCGTGCAGTTCCGCGGCGAGTGCGGCCAATTCGACCGACTCGTGCGTTTCCGGGATGCGTAACAGGTTCGTCCACAGTTCGGCGAGTTCGGTGGTCTGCTTCAGGACCCGGGCCTGTCCGATGAACGCGTTCGCCTTCGCCTTCAGCTCTTCCCGGATCAGCAGCGCGGTGACGGCCGACAGCGAGGGCTGGTACCGCTCGGCGGTCACGTCCACCATGTCGATCGTGGTGCGGCGGAGGTCACGGGGGAGTCCGCCGGACAGGCAGTGGCCGAGGTGGCAGAACTGCTCGGGGACGCCGGGCAGCCGCTGGGTGATCCACAGCCTGCTCTCGTCGAGGGTGAACGGTTCCAGCCGTACGAGTTCGGAGAACGCGCTGTCCAGGGCGTCCCGCACGGCGAGGCCGCGTTGTTCCAGGCTGAGCACCGCGTCGTCGGACACCGCGACGAGGTAGAGGCAGCCGGGTACGCCGAAGATTCCCTTGATGTCGTTGATCAGTTGCTGGGCTTTGTCCTGTTCGCCGATCTTGTCCAGCTCGTCGATCGCCACCACGACCCGTTCGGTGATCCCGCCCTCGCGCAGCTGTTCGGCGGCCTGCTCGGCGAACGCCCGGAATTCCGCCACCACTTCGGGATGGGTCAGCTGTTGCTCGGCACGCTGTGTCGAGCGGGTACGGCCGAAGTCGGCGCCGGCCGGGAAGAGCAGCTTCCCGGACCAGCCGCTGGTGTGCGTCTGCAGGTACCGGATCCGATCGAGTTGCCGGTGCGCGTCGGCGTGCAGTTCGTGCAGGCCCGCGTTGCGTTTGCGCCGCACGGCGGCGGTCAGCGCGTCGATGGGCAGGGCCAGCAGTCTCCCTGTCTGGTAGAGGGTGAGCAGGGCGAGCACGACCAGCGCGATCCGGTTTCCGGTCGGCTGGACTGTCCACAAAGGATCAATGAGGTCCGGGAAATGCACCTGTCGCAGCAGGTGCCACAGCTCGGCGGGGAAGTGGAGGAACGGGCCGTCCCACAGCCATCCGCCGAGCCCCCAGGCCGCTGCGGCGGAGGCGATGAGGCCGGCCAGCCGGCGTACGCCGCGTCGCAGCCAGGTACGCCAGTCCGCGATGAACGGCAGGTCTTCGCGAAGCCGGTCCAGCACCGTCCGGCACAGCAAGCCGTGCAGGTGCAGCACGAAGTCGCGGGCGTCGTAGTTGGCCGGGGCCGAGGCGACGACCACCAGCGGCGCCGGGTTCTCCGTGCCGTGGATCAGGCCGCGCCGCAGGGAATGGATCGCGGTCGTCTTGCCGGACCCGCGTTGCCCGCCGAGCGCGACCGCCCCGGAGCCGGCGCGGTCGAGGATGCGCCGCAGCCGCTTCGCCGCCGGCGTGGGCACGATGCGGTCGCTCTCCTCCTCGTAGAGGTCGCGCTGCTCGCCGAAGACCAGCTTGGTGCCGTAGTGCAGACGGCGGTGCGCTACGACGTAGTTCCGGATCTCCGGGAGCACGATCTCCTGCAACGCGAATTCGCGGCGGTGGCCGAGCCCGAGCTGTTCCTCACCGAACTCGACCGTGCCGGTGGTGAACCGTGCGCTCAGTGCGGAAACCCGCCTGGATACCCGGGCAAAGACCGCGGCCACGCCGCCGGGCAGGGCCAGCGTCGTGAAGATCTTCAGGAACAGCGGCATTGCTTGCCAGGCCAGCACCAGCATCGTCAGATAGCCGACGGCGAACAAGACTGGGAGGATCAGCCAGCCCACTTCGCCGAGGTTCGCCGGCCGGGTGCGCGGACGGAATGCCGCGCTGCCTTCGGCGGCGACCTGGTCCTGCAGCATCCGGAGTTTCGCGAGCAGGGATTCGTTCGCCTGCAAGGCTTCGCGTGCGTCCTCCGGGGACAGGTCCTCACGGCGGAGCCCGCGGCGGATGAGCGCGTCGCCCAGTGCTTCGTCCACCAGCGATTCCAGCGCGGCCCGAGTGGTCCACAAGTCGAAGTCGTTCAGCGACTCCTCGTCGAACGAGCGCGGGTCACTCCACTCACCGGCCACCGGCGGATGATCCCACAAGGCCGGTGCCGGGGTGATCGGTTCAGGACAACTCGGCGCCCGTGTCAGCGCGGTGTCAGCGCGAACACCACCCCTGTCAGCCCGTGCGCGCACGCTGCCGTCATCACGAACGAAAGGGGGATCCGTGTCCACCACTTCGGCTATCAGCGTCACGGGGCTGCGCAAGGCCTACGGCGACAACACCGTGCTCGACGGCATCGATCTGGACGTCCAGCCCGGTACCGTCTTCGCGTTGCTCGGTCCCAACGGCGCGGGCAAGACCACGACGGTCCACATCCTCTCCACCCTGCTCGCCCCGGACGGTGGCGAGGTGCGGGTGGCCGGGCACGACGTGCGACGGGAGCCGGACGAGGTACGTGCCGCGATCGGCGTCACCGGGCAGTTCTCGGCGGTCGACGATCTGCTCACCGGCGAAGAGAACCTGCGGCTGATGGCCGATCTGCACCATCTCGGCCGCGCCGAGGGCCGCACGCGGGTCGCCGGGCTGCTCACGCGGTTCGACCTCGCCGACGCTGCCGGGCGGCTGGCCAGTACCTACTCCGGCGGGATGCGGCGACGGCTCGATCTGGCGATGAGCCTGGTCGGCGTGCCGCGGATCATCTTCCTCGACGAGCCGACCACGGGGCTCGACCCGCGCAGCCGGCGGACCATGTGGTCGATCATCCGGGACCTGGTGGCCGGCGGCGTCACCGTCTTCCTCACCACGCAATACCTGGAGGAAGCCGACCAACTCGCCGACCGGATCGCCGTGCTCGATCACGGCAGGCTGGTCGCCGAGGGGACCGCGGACGAGCTGAAGCGGCTCATCCCGGGCGGGCACGTGCAGCTGCGGTTCGCCGATCCCGTCTCGCTGGACGCGGGGGCCCGCCTGTTCGACGGAGCCGTTCGGGACGACGACGCGCTCACCCTCCAGATCCCGAGCGACGGCGGCGTCCACTCGCTGCGGACGCTGCTGGACCGCCTCGACGCGGCGTCGGTCGAGGTCGGCGAGCTGTCCGTGCATCTGCCTGATCTCGACGACGTCTTCCTGGCCCTGACCGAACGGAGCGTGGCCGCAGATGCGTGACTCGATGATCATGGTGCGCCGCAACCTCAAGCACCTGCTGCGATACCCGTCGATGACCGTGATGCTGGTCGCGATGCCGGTGATCTTCCTGCTGTTGTTCGTCTACGTCTTCGGCGGCACGCTGGGCGCCGGCATCGGCGGCGGTTCCGGCGGTCGCGCGACCTACATTGACTACGTGACCCCCGGCGTGCTGCTGATGGCGATCGCCGGTGCGGTGCAGGGGACGGCGGTGTCCGTGGCGATGGACATGACCCAGGGCATCATGGCCCGCTTCCGCACCATGGCGATCAGCCGCGGGGCGGTGCTCACCGGGCATGTGGTGAGCAGCTGTTGCCAGGCGATGCTGTGCGTCGGCGTGACGCTGGGGCTCGCGGTCGCGATCGGCTTCCGTCCGTCGGCGAACCTGCTGCAATGGTTGGGAGCGCTCGGCATGCTCCTTCTACTCGCGTTCGCGCTGACTTGGCTGACAGTGGCGCTCGGCATGGTGACCAAGAGCGTTGAGGGGGCGAGCAATCTCCCGATGCCGCTGATCCTGCTGCCGTTCCTCGGCAGCGGATTCGTGCCGACCGATTCGATGCCCGCGGGCCTGCGGTGGTTCGCCCAGTACCAGCCGTTCACCCCGGTGATGGAAACGGCGCGGGCACTGCTGCGGGGGACTCCGGTGGGCTCGAACCTGGTGCTGGCGCTGGGTTGGTGCGCGGTGCTCAGCCTGGGTGGCTACCTGTGGGCGCGCCGGTTGTTCGAGCGGAACCTCATTCGCTGAGCACGTCGCGAGCCAACGCGATCGGGTCCGGGTCTCCGGCTGGCGGGTGCACGCCGGCGGCCCGGACCGCTGCTGCGACTGCGGCGACGTCGGGGGAAGCGTGGTCCGGGCCGCCGCGAAGCTGCTCGGCGGCGCGGAGCAGAAGGGCGGCGTCGTTCACGCGGCCGAGACGCAGCGCGTGGTCCGCGATCCCCACGACGGTGTGGGCCAGGTAGACCACGTCGCCCACCTGGACGGCCAGCTCCAGCGCCTCGCACCGGCGGACCCGCGCGGTGGCCAGATCACCGGCGGTAGCGTCCAGGTATGCGTGGGAATGTGCCAGCATCACGCGGAAAACCGGGTGAATCGTGGTGTGTTCGAGCAGGGCCGCGGCCTGTTTCAGGCTCAGCCGGGCAGCCACAGGATCGCCTTGCCAGCGTGCCAGATCGCCCTTCGCGTGCGCCACGCTCGCCAACGCGTCGGGGAAGGTCACCGTCGCGGATTCACGGTCGGCCGCGGCGATCGCGGCGGCGGCGCCGGCATCGTCGCCCAAGCGCATCAGCAGCTGGGCTTTTCGGCCGTACGCCCAGATGGCGTCTTCCATTGCGCCCAGCTCGCGTACGGCGTCGACCGATTCCTGATACAGCGCAGCGCCTTCCGCGAGCGCACCGCGCCGTGCGACGAGTTCGGCGTACTCGCTCAACGCCAGCGAAGTCCCCCAGCGCTCGCCGCTGTGGCGGAACAGCCGCACCGATTCGCGGATGTCCGCCTCCGCCGCGGCCACGTCCCGGTTGACGTTCACTTGCAACCGGGACCGGTTCAGCAGCGCGTGCGCGCGCAGCCACGGATCCGGGTCGGCGATCAGATCGTCCAAAGCGGACAGTTGCGGGGGACACCCGTCCCGGCCGCTGCGCAGCAACTGGTGCAACGGGACCATGAACCGCAGGATCGGATGCCGCCCGGCCCGATCACCGGCCAGCTCCAGCGCTCGGCTGACCCATTCGTCGGCGGTGCTGTCGTCGGCCAGCCCGGCGGTCATCAGCAAGGCGTACATCGCGCACGCGGTGGCTTGTTCGCCGGGGTCGACTTCGCCGGGTACCGCCAGCGCGGCCGCGATCAGTTCCATGCCCTCGGTCTTGTGGCCGGTCAGCAGCCAGAACCACGAGCAGCGGACGACCAGCCGGACGGCCATCGGCGCGTCGCCTGCGGTCAGAGCGCCCCGGACGGCGGCCATCAGGTTCCCGTGCTCGGCGTTGAGCCGGGCCAGCCAGCCGAGCTGTTCGGCCCGGCGCAGGTGCTCGTCGGCGCGCTCGGCCAGCTGCGCGAACCACTCCGCGTGCGCCTGCCGGACGGACTCGCGTTCGCCCGCTTCGGCCAGCCGTGCCAGCCCGTAGGCCTTGATCGTCTCCAGCATCCGGTACCGCGGTTCGGCGTCGGCGGAGGAGGTCAGCAGCGATTTGTCGACCAGCGAGACGAGCAGGTCGGCGCCTCCGGGGCAGACCGCTTCGGCGGCCTCGGCGGTCGCGCCGCCGGAGAACACCGCCAGCCGGCGCAGGAGCCGCCGTTCGCCCGGCGTCAGCAGATCCCAGCTCCAGTCGACGACCGCACGCAAGGTCCGGTGCCGGGCCAGCGCGGTCCGGCTGCCCGCGGTGAGCAGCCGGAACCGGTCGTCGAGCCGGGCGGCGAGCTGGGCCACGGTCAGCGCACGCAGCCGTGCCGCGGCCAGCTCCACCGCCAGCGGCATACCGTCGAGCGCCCGGCAGATCCGGACCACATCGTCCACAGTGGACTCGTTGATGGCGAAACCCGGCCGTACCGCGGCGGCACGGTCGGCGAACAGCCGCACCGACGCACAGGCCATCGCCTCCGGAACGCCCGCGCGCTCGTTCGGCAGGGTGAGCGGTTCCACCGGCCACAGCGCTTCGCCGGTCACCGCGAGCGCTTCGCGGCTGGTGGCCAGGATCCGCAGCCGGGGACATTCGCCGAGCAGCTGCTCGGCAAGCTCCGCGGCCGGATCGAGCAGGTGTTCGCAATTGTCCAGCACCAGCACGGCTTCCCGGTCGCGCAACGCGGCGATCGCCCGTTCCCGCACCGTCCCCCCGGCATGTCTGCTGACGTGCACCTGGCCGCGTGTTTCGAGTGCGGACAGCAACGCCTGCGCCACGTCCGCACCGGAGGTGACCGAAGCCAGTTCCACGAACCACACGTCGCCGCTGGTCTCGTTGAGCAGCCGGCGTCCGGTCTCGGTCGACAGCCGGGTCTTTCCGGCCCCGCCCGGCCCGATGAGCGTGGTGAGCCGGTATTCGCCGACCAGCTTCACGACTTCGGCGACGTCCGCGTCCCGGCCGACGAAGCTGGTCAGCCCGGCGCGCAGGTTCGTGCGCGGCCCGGGCGCGGGATCCTCCTGCAGCAGCGAGGTGTGCACCTCGGACAGCTCGGCGGACGGATCGACGCCCAGCTCCTCGGCCAGCGCCATCCGGACCCGGGCGAACACCCGCAGCGCCTCGCCCGGCTGCCCGGCCGCTCGCAGGGCACGCATCAACGCGGCCGCCAGCCGTTCCCGCAGCGGGTGCTCGGCCAGAAGCCCGGACAGCTCCGTGGTCAGGCCCGCCCCGAGACCGAGACGCAGCGCGGCTTCGGCGTGTTCCTCCGCCGCGGTGAGCCGGAGTTCGGTCAGCCGTGCGATCGGGGCCTGGAAGAACTCGCCGTCCGCGACGTCGCCGAGCGCCGGTCCGCGCCACAGATCGAGCGCTTCGCGCAGCAGCCGCAGCTTGACGCGGTCGTCGCTGGTGGCGCGGGCCGTGGTGACCAGCTCCTCGAAGCGCGCAACGTCCACGGTCGCCTCGGGGAGCCGATAGCCCGCGGGCGTGGAATCGAGCGTCGCTCCCGCTCGCCGCAGCCGGGAGACGAGGGCGTGCAAGGCATTCACGGTGGTCGGCGGGTGTGCGCCCCACACCGCGTCGACGAGCCGGCCCGACGTGACGATCCGCCCGGGCTCCAGCGCGAGCGCGCTCAGCAACGTCCGCACCCGGGCGCCCGGGACGGTCATCTCGGCGCCCGAGTCGGTCTGCACCTCCAGAGGTCCCAGCAAGCCGATCCGCACCACCCGATTCTGCCGCGCGCCCGCCTCCGCCGCGTCGGGGTTTTCCCGGATTCCTTACCGGAGGCCGATCTCGCCGGGTGCCCGAATGCTGACGCTCGGTGATCAGCCGGAAAATGGAGTCGACTCCAAAAATAGAGTGTGCTTCAATCAACCGCATGGGACTGCGGGAGCGGAAGAAGCGGGAGACCGTCGAGCGGATCACCGGTGCCGCGCTGGCCCTGTTCGTCGAGCGGGGGTTCGACGCGGTGACGATCGCCGAGGTGGCCGAGGCGGCGGACGTCGCGGTCAACACCGTCTATCACCACTTCCGCGTCAAGGAGGACCTGGTGCTGCCGCCGGACGAGGCCTCGGCCGGGAGGCTGGCCGGGATCGTGCGGCAGCGGGCGCCGGGGGTCTCCGCGGCGGGGGCGGTCTTGGCGCACCTGCGTGGCGAGATCCGCCGGCGCGAGCGGACGATCGGGCTCACCCCCGGGTTCGGCCGGGTCCTGCCGATGATGCTGGCCGCGCCGACGCTCGCCGCGCGGCTGCGTGACCTCGGCGAGCAGATGGTCGGCGAGCTGACCGAGGTGCTGTTCGAGGAGACCGGCGCGGATCGAGCGGATCCCGTGCCGGGGCTGGTTTCGGCGCAGATCGGGTGGGTGCACAGCCTGCTGTACGCGGAGATCGGCAAACGCACCGTCGCCGGCGAGCAGCCGGATGACATCGCGAAGGCAGCCGAAGACCTCCTCGATGCGGTGGAAGGCCTGCTCGGCGCCCGAGTGCTCACCTATGCGACACGAAAAGGAACCTGACATGGACGCGTTCCGCGTGATTATCCGCGGCAAGTTCGACCACCTCGATGAAGCAGGGCGTGCCGCGCTGGCCGCGAAGGGCGGCGACCTGATGTTCAGCGAGGCAGGCACTTTCACGCACGACGTCAACGTCACGGCGTTCACCTTCCGCTGCCAGGTGCCCGCGCGGGCGGACGACGATGAGAAGGCCGCGAAGGCCCGTGCCACGGAGGCGTTGCACGCGCATGGTTTGCCGTGCCGGGACTTGGACTACGGGGTCACAGACATGCGCGCAGTGCGCGTACGGCGCAAGAAGCGGTAGCCGGAGGTCGCGTCGGTCCACGGGTTCGACGCGCTTCGTACCTACAGTGTGCGGGTGACTACGCCTGCAGAAGACCAGCGCGACCATGCCGAGGCGCGGGTGTCCGCACTCCGGCGGCAGCTGCGTGCGGGCCTGGCCGAGCTGCCTGCGCTCGCGGACGCTGAACGTAGGAAAGCACTCGACGTGCTGGTCACACGTGCGGAGGACCTCCTGCGTACGGAACAGGAAGCGGAAGTTGCCGCCGAGCAGGTGCGTCTGGCGAGGCTTGAGACGAAGCGCACCGGCATCCAGCGGACGGTGCTGTACCTGGCGATCGTGCCGGTGGCGGTGGGCATGGTCAGTGGCGCGTTGATGCTGTTCGGTGTCCTGAGTGCGGTGTGGCTGCTGCTCGTGCTGCCGTTGCTCGCGGGCGGTTTGCGGATCGCGTTCGGCCCGGTCGGGCCGACGCCGTTGATGGTCGGCCGCCGGCTCCGTGCCGCTTATCTCGGCGTCCTGGCCTCGGTGTGCACCACGCTCGCGCTGCTGGTGCCCAGCGGGGCCGCGGAAACCGTGCTGGTGATCCTCGCCACGATCGCCACCGCGGCGACCGCGGCGTTCCTCGTGCAGGAGGTCCGGTGACGCATTCCGAGTACTACCCCGAGACGGACTACTACACGGCCGAGGGCGATCCGGAGGGCGAGCACGACCCGGAGCTGCTCGCGCTGTCCGACACCGTCGGCGGGATGCAGGAAACGGTCGAGGATCTCGAATCCCGCACCGCCCGCGACCTCACCGAGCTGCGCGAAACCGTCGAGACCTTCTCCGATACGCACGCCCGGCACGAGTCGCGGCTCGACCACACCTCGCGGCAGCTCGAACGGCTCCGGCAGCGGCTGCTGGTCCTGGAGCGTGCCGTGCGGGTGTCGGAAAAGGTGCCCGTGGTCGATCTCGACGACGTGGGGCCGGAGTTGCGCAAGCTGGCCGCGGAAGCGGAGCGGCGGCACGCGCTCACCGCGCAACTGCTCACGCCGAGCCAGCGAAAGCCGTACGAGGAGGACATGGCTCGGCTGCCGCAGGCCCAGGAAGCGCTGGCACGCTGTGACGAAGCCTTGATCGCGGCGCTCGGGGTGGTCGCGGCGACCGAACGCGACCGGGCCGAAGCCGCCGAGCGACTGTCCGAAGTGGTCAGTCGACGGCGTGCCGTGCTGGACCGGCAGCTGCCCGCCGCGGTGCAGGATGCCGAAGCGGCACACCAGATGTTGTCCGCGGACGAGGTCACCCGTACCCGGGTCCTGCCGCAGATCGAAAAGTCCGAACGTGACTGGGAGGAACTGCACTCCCGGCTGCGTGAGCGGATCACCGGAGCCATCGGTTCGAGCGCACTGCTGCCGGTGTGGTTCACGCACGCGTTCGGTGTCGCCCCGCCCAGCGGCACGGCGGGGGACCGCTGGATCCGCGCCGCGACTTCGGCGCTGGCCTACCGCGTCACCCACGGCGTGACCGATCAGGCGTTACCGCTGGGCGAGCCGCCCGCCGGGGACACCGACTGGACCGAGCCGAAGTGGGCTTGGCGCGCCCGGATCGAGCACGGCATCGAAGAACTCGACGTCGGCGGGGACTGACCACCCCAAGGCAAAGGGCTGTGAAGGGACCCTTCACGGACGCAGAAGCTGTGAAGGGTCCCTTCACAGCGGAGCGAGGCGCAGCCGACCGCGGTGCTGCTGAGCAGGCTGGCCACCGCGCTCGGGCTGCCGTACCAGCCGCCGCCGATGCCCATCTCGACCCGGCCGCCGGAGATCACGTCGACGGTCGCGGCCACCTTCGCCAGATACGCCGGGTTGCGGTAGCCCATGCAGGTGCACATCTGGCCGAGCCGGACGCGGCTGGTCGCGGCGCCGTAGGCGGCCATCAGGCTCCACGCCTCGTCGCTGGGCACCGGGACGGTGTGGAAGTGGTCGAACACCCAGATCGACTCGTAGCGCTGCGCGTCCGCGTAGCGCGCGAGATCGAGCATCGTGGTCCAGTGCCGGGCGGGGTCGATGCCGACGAGATCGTGCCGCCAGCCCTGGGGAATGAAGAGTCCGAATCGCAGCCCCGACCGTATGCCTGGAGCAGCTCCAGCTTCTACAGCCGCGGAAGCCGTTGCGCCAGGTTCAGCAGCGCGGCGAACGGATCACCGGCGCGGGCGACCCGCTCCGGCACGGTCCGCACCGTCCACCGGTCCGGCGTCAGCTCCGGATCGTCGAGTTCGTCCCAGTTCAGGGGCACCGACACCGGGGCACCCGGCCGCGGCCGGACGCTGTAGGGCGCCACCAGGGTCTTGTTCCGCACGTTCTGCGTGTAGTCGAGCCGGGCCCGGCCGTCGCGGCGGTCCTTGTGCCAGGCCCAGCTCACCAGATCCGGGACGGTGCGGCCGATCGCCTTCGACACGGTTTCGGCCCAGCCACGGGTTTCGGCGTAGCTGTAGCGCGGTTCGATCGGCACCCAGATCTGGATGCCGCGCTGGCCGGTGGTCTTCGGCAACCCGGTCAGCCCGAGGTGCGCCAGCGCCGTGCGGTGCAGGCGGGCGAGCGTGAGCACGTCGTCGAACGAGGTCTCGGTGCCCGGGTCGATGTCGAACAGCACCCAGGTCGGACGCTCGACGTCAGCGGTGCGCGAAGTCCAGGCGTGCAGCTCCAGCGCGCCGAAATTGGCCAGCCAGGCCAGATCCGCGACCCCGGAGGGGACGAGGTACTGCTGCACCTCGTCCGGCTCGGCCGCTTCGTGGTGCCAACGGTGCAGCCAGTCCGGCGCGTGGCCGGGGACCTCCTTGTGCCAGAAGCCGGGTTTGCCGATCCCGCCGGGGAACCGGTTCGTGTTCAGCGGGCGGCCGGCCAGGTAGGGCAGCATGACAGGGGCGATCCGGGTGTAGTACTCGATGAGATCGCGTTTGGTGATCGGCTTTTCGCCGTCCCGGCCCGGGATCAGCACCTTGTCCAGGTTGGTCAGCTTCAGCGTCCGCCCGGCGACGGTCCAGCTGCCGTTCGCGCCCAGCTCGTGCAGCGTGGTCAGCTCTTCTTCGGGGGCAGGCGCGAACTTCAGCGGCACTTCGGCTTCGGCGGCCGGCAGGTCGCTGCGCCACAGGGCGGGCGGGGCGGCGGCGATCTCGTCGTTGGTGAGGCCGCTTTTCACCGACTTCGGGTGGTCCTCGGCGTCCCAGCCCGCCGCGGCGTGCTCGTCCTGCTTGTGCAGGAGGAACCATTGCCTGCCGTCGCCGTCCCGGCTCGGGTGGATCAGCACGAACCGGCCGGCGAGCTTCTCGCCGAACAGGTCGAAGTGCAGATTTCCGTCCGCCAGCGCCTGTTCCGGGTCTTCGGTGTCCACGGCCTCCCAGGTGCCGTGGTCCCAGACGATCACGTCGCCGCCGCCGTACTCGCCGCGGGGGATCACGCCTTCGAACTCGGCGTATTCGAGCGGGTGGTCTTCCACCTGCACGGCCATCCGCCGGGCCTGGGGATCGAGCGTCGGTCCCTTCGGCACGGCCCAGCTGACCAGCACGCCACCGAGTTCGAGACGGAGGTCGTAGTGCCTGCGCCGGGCACGGTGGCGTTGCACCACGAACCGGTTGCCTGCCCCGGTGACGGCGGCGCCGGAGGGCTCGTCGGTCCTCGTGAAGTCGCGCATGGCGCGGTACTTCGCGAGCCGCTCCGCCGCCGGGTCCATGCCCGGCAGTCTATGCGACCTCCGTCACCCCCGACCTGCCCAAGCCCGCTTCGCCCGCCGCCCCGGGCAAGGCTGTGAAGGGACCCTTCACAGCCGCAGAGTCCGTGAAGGGTCCCTTCACAGCCCTTGGCCCGCCGCAAAACCGTTAGACGAGGTCGCTGTGGCGGATGCGGTAGACCTGGAGGCGAAGGTCGTAGTACTTCGTGGTTTCGCCGACCCATTGCATGCCGAGACGTTTGGCGGTGGCTTTCGCACGGGTGTTGGCGGGGCGAGCGACGGCGAAAAGCTCGTCGGTGTCGTCCTGGTCGAAGGCCCAGGCGATCAGCGCGCCGGCGGCTTCGGTGGCGTAGCCGTGGCCCCAGACGTCCGGGTGCAGCTGCCAGCTCAGCTCCAGGTCTTCCTGGTACGGCGGCAGCAGCCGGATGCCCAGCCCGCCGACGACCTGGCCGTCGGACCGTTGTTCCACGGCCCATCGCCCGCGCGGCGGGATGAGGTTCGGCTGCGCTTCCTGCCACGCCTGCAGCACCGAGCGCATGGCGGCGACGTCGGCGACCTGGTCCATCACCGGGGTCAGCCAGTGGGTGACTTCGGACGAGCCGTAGATCGGGTACGCGGCTTCGGCGTCGTCTTCCGACCACTCCCGGATCACGAGGCGGTCGGTGGTCAGCGGCATGCTCATGGACAAACGGTACGCCGGTAGGTGCCCCTTTCGGCAGTGATCCGGGACGCAGTGCCCGCTCCGGTCCTCAGTGGACGGATCGGTGGCGGTCCCCGGGTAGGGTGGAGTCCGTGGAAATCTGGGTGAACCCGCGGTGCTCGAAATGCCGTTCGGCCGTGTCCCTGCTCGACGAGGCGGGCGCGGACTACACCGTGCGCCGGTACCTGGAGGATCCGCCGACCGAGGCGGAACTCACCGCGGTGCTCGAACGGCTCGGCCTCGAACCGTGGGACATCACGCGCACCGGTGAGAAAACAGCCGGTGAACTCGGGCTGAAATCCTGGCCCCGCACGCCTGAGGAGCGGCCGCGCTGGCTCGCCGCGCTCGTCGCGCATCCGGACCTGATCCAGCGCCCGATCATCACCGCGGACGACGGCACCACGGTGGTCGCCCGCGACGAAACGACCGTGCGATCTGTGCTGCCGCGCTGAACCGCCGCGGTTCGTGGCGGAGACGGCGCGATGGTTGCGAGGCGTGACGGCGAGGTGTGGCACGTGGGTGATCCGTCCGTGCGATCGCTGCGGTTCGTGTTCAGCTGCCGAGTGCGACTGCGAGCAGTGCGGTCGCCAGCAGTAGTACGTAGGCGATCGCGTGCACTCGGTCCGGCAGCCTGTCCGCGACCCGGCGGACGAGCGCGATCGTCGGCAGGGAGCCGGCGAGCAGGGCGGCTCCGGCGAGCGGATCGAGGTAACCCACGGGTCCGCTGCCCGCGCTCGCGTACACCGCCGTGCCGATCACCGCGACCGGCAGGCTGAGCGGGTTGGCCATCGCGGTGGCGTCCGCCATCGCGAGCCCCTTGCGGCGCAACAGCGGTACGGTCAGCACACTGCCGCCGACGCCGAGGAAGCTCGCCACGGCGCCGATGCCGGCTCCGCCCGCCGTCGTCGTGATCGGGCTGAGTGGTCGTGGATCTCCTTGGGAGCGAAGGAAACCGCCACGCAACACACTGTCCACAATGGTCACGCCGAGATAGGTGGCGAACAGGACGCGCAACGTCGGGTCGCCGGTCTCGGCCGCCGTCACCGAACCCGCCACGGCGCCCATCGCGATGAACGCTGCCAGCGGCCACAGGTACTCCCGCCGCAGCCGTCCGGCGCGGGCCTGCACGACAGTCGCGGTCGCCGAATTGACCACCATCACCGCGGTGGACGTGGCGACCGCGATGTGCATGGGGTCGACGCCGGTGGTCACCGCGGCGACCACCGGGACGGTGACGAATCCGCCACCGAACCCGAACAGCACCGTCGTCACCCCGCTGAGGCAACCGAAAAGGACCAGCACGAGAGTCGGCACCGGTCCCACGCTAGGCCGGTCGAGGTGCGGCGTGCATTCGAAGGTTTGCCAGATTCATTCGCGGAACGGACACTCCATCCCATGCGCAACGTTCCGCTCGCCGAGGTCGACGGCGTCGCACGCGCCGTGCTGGCGATCAGCACCGACTACCCGCCGAACCACGTGCTGCCGCGGCACCGGCACCGGCGCGCCCAGTTTCTCTACGGCGCCACCGGTTCCATGCAGGTCGAAACGGCCGATGGCACGTGGACCGTCCCCACCCGGCGCGCGGTGCTGATCCCGCCGGAGACCGACCACGGCGTCGTGCTGACGAACGTGACCACGCGCAGCCTGTACCTGGAACCCTCGGCCGTACCGTGGTTCCCCCGGCGTTGCCGCGCGGTGGACGTCTCACCGATGCTACGGGAGCTGGTGCGAGAAGCCGTCGGGATGCCGGTGGAATACGCCCGCCGCGGCCGGGATGCCACGCTGATTTCCTTGCTGCTGCACGAGATCTCCCGGTGCGTGCCGTTGCCGCTCGAACTGCCGTGGCCCGCCGACGACGGGCTGCGGGCCCTGTGCAAGTCCTTTTCGGACAGTCCGGACGTGCACGACCCGCCTTCTCGCTGGGCGCGCGAGCTGCACTTGAGCGAACGAACGCTGCATCGCCTGTTCCGCACGGAGACCGGCCTGAGCTTCGCCCGCTGGCGCGAACGCGCCTGCGTGCTGCACGCCCTGCCGCTCCTGGCCGCGGGGTACCCCGTCGCCACCGTCGCGGCCCGGCTGGGATACGGGAGCCCGGCCGCGTTCAGCACCAGGTTCACCCGGTTGCTCGGCTCGCCTCCGCGGGACTATCACGGGCCGGACTGAGCGTCGCCGGGATCCGCTCAGTCGCCGACCGCGTCGATACCGCGCTTGACGATCAGCGGATCCGGTTCGCCGACGACCTCGTGATCCTTGCCCGGGTAGTCGAACCGGGACAGGAAGTACCGCATGGCGTTGATCCGGGCGCGCTTCTTGTCGTTGCTCTTGATCGTGGTCCACGGTGCCCAGTCGGTGTCGGTGCGGCGGAACATCGCCTCCTTGGCGGCGGTGTAGTCGTCCCACTTGTCCAGCGACTGCAAGTCCATCGGGGAGAGTTTCCACTGCCGCACCGGGTCGACCTGCCGAATGATGAACCGGGTGCGCTGCTCGGCCCCGGTCACCGAGAACCAGAACTTGGTCACCGTGATCCCGCTGTCCACCAGCATCTGCTCGAACAGCGGCGCCTGGTGCATGAACCGCTCGTACTGGTCCGGCGCGCAGAAGCCCATCACCCGCTCCACGCCCGCCCGGTTGTACCAGGACCGGTCGAACAGCACCATCTCGCCCGCGGTCGGCAGATACTGGACGTAACGCTGGAAATACCACTGGTGCGACTCGCGCTCGCTCGGCTTGGTGAGCGCGACCGTGCGCGCGTATCGCGGGTTCAGGTGCTCCATGAACCGCTTGATCGTGCCGCCCTTGCCCGCCGCGTCCCGGCCCTCGAACAGCAGCACGTGCCGGCCGCCGGTTTCGCCGGTCCAGTTCTGCAGCTTCAGCAGTTCCACCTGCAGCAGGTACTTGGTCTCGTCGTAGTCGTCGCGCGCGAGCCGCTCGTCGTACGGGTAGTTCTCCCGCCAGGTGTCCACCGCCTTGCCGGCCGGGTCGAGCAGCACCGGATCGTCGTCGTGGTCGGCACCGATGGTGTGGCCATCGATCTCCAGCCGGTCGATGTATTCGCGCACGTCCTCCAACATGCGCGCGAGGCTAAGCGGACAAGTTGAACATCAGATGACCGGCGCGTCCGGGCTCCGCCTAAGATCGGCGGGGCCGACGGAAAAGGAGGCGGTCGTGCTCTTCCGCCAGCTGGAATACCTGGTCGCGCTGGCCCGGGAACGGCACTTCGCCAGGGCCGCCGAGCACTGCGGGGTCTCCCAGCCCTCGCTGTCGGAGGCGATCCGCAAACTGGAGGACGAGCTGGCGGTCCCGCTGATCCGGCGGGGCAGGCGGTTCGACGGGCTGACCCCGGAGGGCGACCGCGTGGTGGCCTGGGCCGGGCAGATCCTCGCCGACCGGGATGCGCTGCTGACCGAGGTCGAGGCGATGCGCACCGGGTTGACCGGGCGGTTGCGGATCGGCACCGTGCCCAGTGCGGCGGTCACTGCGCCCCGGCTGATCGAGGCGCTCGGCGTGGTGCATCCGCTGCTCACTGCGGACGTTGCCTCGGACCTCACCTCCGTGACCATCGTCGACCGGCTCCGGGACTTCTCGCTCGACGCCGCGCTGACCTATCTCGACGCGGAGATGCGGGCCGAATTCCGGGTTCGCACGCTGTACCAGGAGCGCTACATCCTGCTCGTGGGCGCCGATCGCGCAGCCTCGCTCGGCCCGTACGCGACCTGGTCCGAAGCCGCTGCGCTGCCGTTGTGCCTGCTGACCCCGACGATGCGGGGGCGGCGGATGATGGACGCCTGCTTCGCCGAGGCAGGCACCGCTCCGGTGGCCGAAGTGGAGACGGATTCTTTCGCCACCGTGCTCGCGCACGTCGCGAGCGGGCGCACCGCCGGGGTTGTGCCGCTGGCCTGGCTGCACGCCCTGGGCGTCCCGGCGGGCGTGCGCGCGGTGCCGCTGACCGCGCCGTCCACCCCGGTGGAGATCGGCCTCGTGGTGCGCGCGCGGGATCCGCTGCCACCGGCCGTGGACGCGCTGCTGTCCGCCGCCGACCGCACAGATTTCCAAGACCTGGAAGGCGGTCCGGGGGCGCTGGCGACGGGCACCCGCGGCCGGTCGGTGCGGATGTAGGTGCCCGCGGTCGGCTGCGCTGGAAACCACTACAGGCTGTGAAGGGACCCTTCACAGCTTCAGCGGCCAGGGTGTCGGCAAAGTTGGTCGGGGGCCCGGCAGTGGGCGATGCGGAGGTGTGTGCGACCACCTCGTGGCGTGCGCCGGACCGGTTTCGGGTCTGTGAAGGGACCCTTCACAGACTCAGAGTCCGTGAAGGGTC